>SKWY01000510.1 GCA_007128675.1 Deltaproteobacteria bacterium
GGATCTTGACCATCTGCTCTTCAGTGAACCGGCTCTTTCGCATCGTCTCTCCGGGGGTCCAGAGAGGCATCTTCTCACGTTTGCCGTGGTCCGAGGATCGGGGGGCAGGTCAAATGTATCTATTTGGATCGTGAATGATGCCATCCAGGAAATCGACATCTTGATCCTTACGCCGCTTCTCTATGGCGGCCTGATAATCCTCGGCGGCGTCATACGCCTCATAGGTCAGGTGAACAAAGGGGCGGGCTGAAACCAACCGAAAAGTAATCTTGGTGAGGATCCCGAGAGTACCAAAGGATCCATGTAGCATATGAAAAATGAGACTGTTCTCATTTGTGGGTGTGCACTCGAGCACCTCTCCCTCGGCAGTCAGCATCTCGTACTTGATGCAGGAGTCATGAAAGCCGCCATAACGAAAGGACATAGACTCCAAAGAAGCTCCACAGATAGCTCCTCCTACGGTGATAGTCTTCAGCTCGGGAACGACGGTGGGCACCAATCCATGCGGCAGGGTGGCGCTGACCAGATCGACGAAAGTCACGCCGGGCTCGACGACGCATGTTCGCGATTCCGCGTCTATTTCGAGGATCTCATCGAGCGCCGAAAGATCTATCTTCTGGTCCTTTCGGCGAAGATCTCGAGGCTTGGGCACCTGATGAGGCGGGCTTCGCTTTTTCAATGACACAGCGGTAGAGCCGCTTCGCCCGCCAAGAGATCGAGAGATATTCTCGACTTTTGCTCTATGATGCGAAAGAACGCTCTCTTCACTCCACCGCGCGCACATCGCCGAACCTCCTGTTGATCGGGCCAGAGGCCAACCATGGTGATTATAGTCTCATGAGTCCAGCCCTTTTCGATATGAGCCCAACGTTCCATCCAGATCTTGAGGGAATAGGCCCCTACTCCATCTACTGATGTCTGTGTCTTCCGACACTCCAGCCCCACGACGCCCCAAATAGCTCCGCTTGGCCACTGACACGCCTGAACTCGTGCATCGTTGTGGTCGAGCTCGTGGTGCTTCCAGGCTAGGCCTACTGAAGACGCGCATGCCGTTTACGAAAGACCCCTTCTCTAGTCGATTTGGGGAGCATATCAGCGGCGCCTTTTAGACAAACTACACAGTCGTAGGATTCTTGCAGAGGCAAGAAGAGGCCCTATTACGGCGCATTATGAGAAGACCAAGCAGGACCAAAAGAGGCAGCTTGCTAGTCCCGGCAGGCTCCAGAGCGGCGCAACCACAACCTCCAACCAGGTCTTCCTCTATGATAGGAGAAACATCCGTGAACAAGATCAGGTTCTCCGAACTCTGATGGCTCCTCCCGTCAATCTCTGCCGCGAGGCCCACGAAGCCGGGCTCGGCGCTCGAAACCTTCAGCTCGGCCGTCCCATCATTCGGGAATGCGAAGGCGTCGGTGGTCGTCAACGTTTCATCTGACAACTCAACCGCAAGACCTCCTATCACCCCGATGGAAACGGCCCTTCCAAAGCCTGGGTTATCGCAACGGTCCTTGAGCATGATCTGAACAGATGACGCGCTGTGGCCGTCCGCTGGTACCTCGGGAGGTTCAGCGATGAAGCTTACGCCGCCTTCGACGATCTCTGGGCACATGAACCCTATCTCGGGTTGTGTATCGAGAAGCAGTCCGTCAACTAACACCTCGATGGCGACGGCCCCATCTTGCGAGCAGCGATTCGAGCCAACCTCGAACATGTAGATCGTCTCACCGTTTTCCTCATCGGTCTCCTCCCAAGAGTCGCCCGCCACCACATATGGTGCGTCTTGCACAATGCGCACATCACGTCCAGGCGGTATGGGGCTACCGTTGGTGGCGCGAGGCATAACCTCCAAGACACCGAACACACCGCCACTGGCGCATGCTTCCACGGCCTCGCTTCCCTCCGCCACGAATACGGGCGAGCCGGCATCCAGGCAGAGCACCGATACCTCGACTACGTCGTCCAAGACCACGTCGTCTACCCTTACCGATATCTGTGCGGGTGTGGACGAACAGTGGTTCTCCTCCACGCTGAATACCGACGAGTAGGCGCCGTTTCCTCGATCCACGACCTCGGTAAGCTCGCCAAAGGAAGCATCCATCCGCACATCGAGGCCCTGGCCAACCATTACACCGCAGGCGTCCTTGGGCTCCGCGATCACGATAATCCCGCCGGCTCCAGCAAATAACTCGCTGGCACTGCTTGAAACCTCTGAGGTGGAGCTATCGACATCACCGGCCTCGAAGGTGACTGCAACCGGTTCCGGATCATGAGAGAGCACCTGCGACGAAGCATCTAGATACAAGGTATTCGCCTCATCTAGGGTGACTACGATTAGAGCATTGCCATCGGAAGGCATCGCTCCCCCGATGCTTTGGTCCCCCTCCCAAGTCACGGACTCGAGGTCGGCACTCACGATGGCGGCGTTCCCTTCCGCCGAATAGACCGAGATCACGATCTCCACCGTCGACGCCTCAGGTCCAGTAACCGGGTTACCGTATGCATCAACCAGGCGGGCCTCAATCCTTGCATCTTCACATGCCTGCGCTACGGCATCTAGAACGTGGAGTTCCAGGCGGTTTGCAAGGCCAGCGGTGAAGAAGACTCCCAAAGTACTTACGCTTTCCAAGGTTTCGCTCTGTGCCGTAACGACCACGGTGCCTCGGCTGCTCGTCATCACGTAGAAGCTGGCGTATCCATTGTCATCGGTAAACCCACAGAGCGCCCCATCAGCTCCGCTCCAAGGACTGACAAGATTGTCAGCGGTCACCGAAACCGCTTCGCCATCGGAATGCTCCGCCATAAAACATACCTCTACAGACTCGGCGCGCGCTTCTCCCGATGGCGTAACAACCTGGGCCTCTATCCACAGATCCTCACCAGTACGCCCAATCTCCAGCGGTGCGCTCAAGAGCAAATCGAGTTCGCCGAAATGAGCCGTCAAGTCACGGCTATCCGACGCATTGAACGTGTAACTCGAGCTCGTCGAGACCTCCGTCCCGTTCTCCGTCCACCTCTCGAAGAAGAATCCATCGGCCGGACTCGCCGTGACGGTCACCTCTTCTCCCTCCTGGTACGTGCCCCCTCCGCCGACAGTGCCTCCGCTCTCGGGCTCTGCCGATACGGTTATCACATGCATCCCGCCGAAATGAGCCGTCAAGTCCCGGCTATCCGACGCATTGAACGTGTAACTCGGGCTCGTCGAGACCTCCGTCCCGTTCTCCGTCCATCTCTCGAAGAAGTATCCATCGGCGGGACTCGCCGTGACGGTCACCTCTTCTCCCTCCTGGTACGTGCCCCCTCCGCCGACCGTGCCTCCGCTCTCGGGCTCTGCCGATACGGTTATCACATGCATCCCGCCGAAATGAGCCGTCAAGTCCCGGCTATCCGACGCATTGAACGTGTAACTCGAGCTCGTCGAGACCTCCGTCCCGTTCTCCGTCCA
>SKWY01000068.1 GCA_007128675.1 Deltaproteobacteria bacterium
GCCGGCCACCCCGAAGAGCGCCTGCGCCGGGTAGATAGAACGACATCAGATGGCTACTCTTCATTCGAGTGGAGCTCCTCCGAGAGCAAGTCGGCAAGCTCCTCGCAGGATAGATGTGGAACGAGAGCCGCCCCCAGTAGAAGATCATCCACATCGCTAGTGGTCGTCTCGGCCAAAATACTCGTTCTGCAAAGATGCACGAAAGTCGGCTTCGGAAGGGAAAACGCCTGTGCGTCCTCTCCTAGCGCCTCCTCGAGTTCCTCGGGACATGGCTGGGCCGCCTCCCATATCGCTTCACAGAAGACTAGCCTAGCCTCCGCCAGCTCTGGGTCGACGGGGCTCGCAGCACCGGGAGGAAGGCACAGAGCGCTTGCGTCGTCACAGCTCCAATACTCGGGACAATGGACATCATCCAGGCAGTAGAGAAAAGCATCCTTTGGAATATCCGTATCGACGATGCAAGCTGCCAAGTTGCCCAAGCCGAGGATCTTGGCCGACACCCCCAGCAAGAGCAGGATTCTGGCAGGCGGCTTCAAGGCATCCTCCATTCCAACAGCAGGCCGGGACTGATGACTCTGCTCCCCCCGAGAGCCAGGTTGGAGCTGATGAGGTTAGGGGTCAGAGAAAGCCCATCCGGCTCATCTTTTGCCCCAAGCTCGAGATGAAGCAGACCAACGGTAACGAGCGCCCCCAGTGCGGCCGCGGCCCAGAGTGCGTTCGCCTGAAGGGCCCTCCTCTCGGTCTTCGCTTTCAGATCGACCATCGCGGCACCCGACACCGGCCTCTGGCGCGAGCCATCGATCAGCTCGTGCAAATCCCTTTCCAACGCTCGGGCATCCATCGCGGTGAGTCCCGCCGCGGCTCCTAGAAAGACAGCCGATCCGGCCGCGAGCCAGGTCCACTCAAGCCTCTCGGCGCCGGGGATGACGGCGGTCGCTTCACTCGCGTGCTCCAAGACTCCCGGCCCTGCCTGCTGGCCATCTCCTGTCCGCTCTTTTGCAGAGGAAAACCCGGGAAAAGCAATAATCAAAGTGATAGCCAGAGCCTTGGCTGCCGCCGGTCTTGGGAATGGATACGATCGAAGAGCGGAATCGAGGAAGCGAAGAAATGGGTAAGGGCGGCCTACAGGGCACCCGAAGAGGGGCCCTCGTCCCTTGCTGCCGCTGGACCTGTTTCTCACTTCGTCTCCCAATCGAGATCTGGCAGACGAAGATCCGAGAAGGGGTCTTCACCTGCAAGGTTCACCTCGGTTACCACGTCGAGCCCCGCATGATAGCGAAGCTGCATCTCCGAGAGGACACGGGCGAAATAAGCCTTGAGGTACCCCTCCTTGGCCTCCGCCAAGGCCCTCGATGCATCGAGTAGTCGAGCTGCCTCCAGCATGCCTGCATCGAAAGCAATCCGCGCGTTCTGTAGACCCTCGGCCGCCGTGCGAGCTCCGCGCCTTGCCACCTCCAGAATCGTCTTGGTGTCACGATGTAGCTGATGCGCTTGATGCAGCTCGAGAGTCAGCTCGCGGCGAGCCTCGAGGCCATCATGAACCTGCCTTCTTACCTGTACCCGCTTTTGCTGAGCCCTTCGCAGGGCCACAAGATCCAGCTCCCATTGCATCGCGGCGGTCAGCGTCCAATAACCCCTTCCGTCGAGGTAACCTACCTCTCCTTCCCGGTATCCACCTTCGCCAACCAGCGCAAAAGATGGCAGCATCTCCCCTCTAGCGGCTCTGACCCGTGCCTTTTGCGCGCGAGTAGCCTCCTCCATCGCCAAGACCTCGGCTCGACGGCCAATACCCTCTAGCAAGTCATCCAGCTTTGGCTCGAAGCTCGAATCAGGACTAACGTGTGCGAGAGCCACGGCTTCATCCAGCGGTTTGCCGACAAGATCGTTCAGGGCGGCGGCTCGCTGTCTTGCCGTGCTTCGCGCCATGGAGAGTAGCCGCTCGGTGTCGGCGGCTCTCGTTTCGGCGTAGGATACATCGAAGGGCACGGCCATATCGACGACCATCTTGGCCCGCGTGATTTCGATCACTCGCCGCTCGACGTCCAGAGCCTGCTCGAGCACGCCGGCAATCCAGTCGGCCTCCAGGGCACGTACGTAGTAGGCAGCCGTCTTGAAGGCCATCCCTGCCTCCACCGCTTCCAGCGCCCGAGCTCTGGCAAGGCGCCCATGTCCCGCGGCTTCCATGAAAGCCTTGCGTCGTCCACCAGCATAAATGGGCAAGGTCAGTGTTGCCCCAACTCCGTAGACATTCTGATCCGCAAGCAGCATCGGTGGGAATTCGAGCGGCAGGCCCAGCGACCCCGCATCGATGTCCAGGGTTTGCGCACGATCCAGCCTTGTAGCCGTCGCCAAGAAACCGGCTTTCGGAAAGAAGGCAGCTCTTGCCATGTCTCGCTGAGCCCCAGCCTCCTCCAAGTCGATCCTCGCGCTCAATACGGGGCCTGAACGCTCTTTCGCGCTCTTTAGATAGTGAGCTATCGGGTGAGTGCTGGACGAAGCTTGTGATTCTCGCTGCATCGCGTCGGCATCGGCCCCGTGATCCGCTCGAATGATTCCGGGAGGGATCATTAGTGCAAACGCCAACACGACCGCCCCCTTTGCGCTCGCCGAGAGCGCTCCACCAGCGCTTCTTCCAAAAGCCGTGAAGTAGAGGCAAGGGATTACAACCAGCGTAAGCACGGTGGCCAACGCCAGACCGGAGATCAAGGCCCACGCCATTCCTCGCCACAGCACTCCACCGAAAAGGGCCAGCGGCAAAAGGGCGCCAATGGTGGTGGACGCTGTAAGCAGTATGGGCCTTAGGCGCATCTGGCCGGCCTCGACCACGGCCTCCCCCATATCTCTGCCGGCCTTCACCGCGCGGTCCACGAACTCGACCCACACAACCGCATTCTTGATCACCATTCCGGCAAGAGAGGCAACTCCCAAAAAGGCCATCAAGCTGATGCTCTCACCAGCCAGATATAGGCCCAGCAAAGCGCCAACGAGGGCAAGAGGAACGCTGAACAAGATAACAAGTGCCCGGGCAATGGACTTGAACTGGATGACGAGCATCAAGAGGATCAGAGCGAGGATTACCCCAAAGACCACCGCAAGACCCCTGAATGCCTTCGTTCGCTCGACGTGCTCCCCCGCCAGCTCCACTCGATAGTCCTCGGGGAGATCAATCGCCTCGATTCCAGGCAAGGCATCTCGGAGCACGTCATCGGCGAGCCTTTCGTGTACCCAGGACATCACCGTGATAGATCGTTGTCCATCACGGCGTTGGACCCGAGAAGGCTTCCACTGGGGCTTCACCGTAGCGAACGCAGCCAAGGGCACCTTCTCCCCCGTGGCAAAGGAAGAAATCTCTATGGACTCCAGCGTGTCCAGCTTGCGGTCGCTTTCGGACAACCTTAGAAAGACATCGACCTCGGCTTCACCATCGCGCAGCCGAGTGACCGGAAGACCCTCATAGGTCGAAAGAAGGCCAAGAGCGACCTCCGTCTGCGTCACACCCGAAACGAGAGCGGCATCACCATCTACCTCGACGCGGAGACTGACCACGTCCTCTCCGAGGTTGTCACGAACCCTGTAGCTCCCCGGAACCGAGCGCAAGACATCCTGCACCATCTCGGAGAGATCCTGAATCACGTCGAGATCCGGGCCGTAGATTCGAACGGCAATGGGAGCCTCCACGGGAATGCCAAGGTAAAGAGGCTTTGCTGTCACCTGCGCCCCAGCAATACGTGTACGAAAAGCTTCGTTCAAACGATCAATCGCTGCCGGAGTCTTTGCGGCGCTGTTTGTGTTGACCATCAACTGGCCGTAGTTCACCGTGTTGAATACTGGCGATACGGTGATATGAAAACGAGGCCCGCCCTTGCCGATGTAGGCTGCGTGACTCGTCACGGCGGGATCCTCATCCACTATCGAGATGACCTCATCCACGAGCCTGTGTGTCTCATCAATCGATGCGGACTCGGGAAGCCATACATCTACCGTGAACTGATTGCGAAAAGCCTCGGGGAAGAAGGAGAGCCCCACGTGACCCGCCAGCAGGGCGGCTCCCAATAGGCTCGCCAGCGCCAATCCCAAGACGAGATGGCGCAGCTCGAGGGCCTTTCGTATGAACCGGCTGTAGAGCCGTGTTGGAATGCTCTTGCCCGGCGGAGGCCGTCTAGGATGGGCTCGCATCCACCAAACGGCCAGCATTGGAGTAAGCGTCAATGCGAGCAGCATCGATGCAAGAAGAGAGGCCGATACGACTATCGGCAAGGACCGAATGTAGGCGCCAATCTCACCGTGCATCAAGAGTAGAGGCAAGAAAGCACAGACCGTCGCCATGGTACCGGTAATAACGGGCCCCACGATCTCCTGCGAGCCCAACTCCGCGGCCTCTCGAGGAGATGCGCCCCGTTGCAGATGCACCGCGATGTTCTCGGTCACGATGATTGCGTTGTCGACCAGCATCCCGAGCGCGACGATGAAAGCACCAATTGAAACGATCTCGAGGTCCACGCCGAGAAGAGGCATCACGGCAAAAGTAAAGACGATGGACAAGGGCAGGCTCAGGGCGACGAGACCCGCGCTGCGAATTCCCATCGCAAGAAAAATGACTATCACGACGATGAAGAGCCCCTGCACGAGATTTCGCATGAAGCTGCCAACGAAGGAATCCACCTGATATGGCTGATCGTGCAGCAGGGAAAGCTCTATGTCGGGAGGCAAGACCTGCTCGATCTCTTCGGCCACCTTCCTGACGGCGATCCCCATGTCGACGATATTGTGGCCCCGTCGCATCCTCACATCGATGCCGAGCGCCGGCACACCGTTGGAGAGCATCAAATCAATCGGAGGATCCCGCCACCGACGACTGACCTCGAACACATCGCTGACACGTAGCGGATGGCCCGAGTCCCTGGATACATCCAGTATCGCTTCACGGATGCGCCCAACCGCCTCGAACTCCCCACTGGTCTCCAAACGCAGGTTCGTCGCATCGGTGCGCACGTATCCGGAGGGCACGGCGACATTCTGACTCTCGAGAATCTGGGCTGCCGTGAGAGGAGAGAACCCGTACTGTGTGAAGCTCTCTAGAAGACCCTCTATGTAGATGGCTTCGGGCTGCTCTCCAATCCTTTCAATCTTACCAACCGATTCTATGGTGCGAAGGCGCGCCTCGAACCGTTCAGCCCAGCTTGCCAGCTCGCTGGGCGTTGCGGTCTTCGAGGAAAAGGCCCATATCATGCTGGTCACATCCCCAAAGTCATCGATGATGTCTGGTCCGATCACATCGTCCGGCAGCTCGACATGGGCAATCCTGTTGCGTAGATCCTGAAAAGTAACGTTGGTGTCCGCCTCGAACAGGGCATCGACGAAGATGACCGAAATGTTGTCGCGCGATGTCGAGGAAACCGTTCCCACATCGCTGATCTCCAGAGCCTTTTCTTCGATCTTGGAGGAAATGAAACGTTCGACCTTCTCCGCCGAAGCGCCCGGCCATATCGTAACGACAAGCGCGATGGTGACTCGGACATCGGGGTCCTCGCGCTGACTCATCCCACCGTAGCTGACGATGCCAATGCCGGTGACTAGAAGCACGAGCAACGTTACGAGTGAACGGTTGCGGAGGGTGAAAAGTGGAAGATTCATCTCGACTGCGACCAATAAACCGATCAACGAACCAAAACGCGATCTCCGTCGCGAACAAAGGTCTGACCCCGCACCAGTATCCGCTCTCCAGGCGAGAGCCCTTCGGCAATGAGGATATTCTCTCCCACACGCTGGCCAAGCTCTACTTCTCGAGTCGCCACGCGGTCCCCGGCCTCATCCAAGAGCTTGACCATGTGGGAGCCGTCGCGACTTCGCCTTACGCTCGTGAGTGGCACGAAGATGCCTTCGATCTCGCTTACCGCGAGCTCGAGATGGCAGATCATCCCGGGACGGAGCTTGCGAGATGAGTTGTCCAGGGCAACCGACACACCATACGTGCGCGTGTGGGGGTCCGGCACGACGTCAATGCTATGGAGCTTCCCTTCTCTTTCATGCTCGAACCCCAAGACTCGCACTTCGACGATGTCGCCTTCCGAAAACCATGCAAGGTCTCGTTGCGGAACTCCGAAGTTAGCCTTCAGACGGTCGATCTCCAGCAGCACCACCACGGGCATTCCGGGTCCAATGACCTGGCCGGCGCTGGCCAGGCGCATCATCACGACCCCTGAAACGGGAGCCGTCAGGCGCGTCTGAGACAAGGCCAGGCTCGCCTGCCGCTGCTGGGTGAGAGCAGCCTGGTACTTGGCCTCGAGCTCATCGAGCTGGCTTCTGGGTAAAACGTTTTGCTCGACCAGCCGGCGAACCCGCTCCAAGTTCGGTTCGACCGCATCCTTCTGAATAGCAGCGAGGTCCACGTAGATCGAGTGATCAGAAGGATCGAGACGGGCAATCAGCTGACCGGCCTTCAGCTCGTCACCCACGGACGGCCTTATCTCGGTTACTCGCCCCCCCGTTAGAAACCCCACCTGATGCGATTCCCACGGATGCAAATGGCCCACATACCTGCGACGAATCGACTCTGTCGAAACCTCGACCGTCATCACCTCCACGAGCACTGGTGGCGGCTCTGCGGCCTCCTCCGTACCGCGATCAGAGCATCCAAGGACCGTCATGTGCAGGAGAAGACAAGCAAGAAAAAGAAACAGGCTTCTCGAAGCCGGGACTCGAACCCGATCGTGACCCGAGATGGTGCTCCACTCGTAAGGAATAACTCGCAACTGTTCCTCTTGGCTTTCCTGGCTGGTCATGGTCCCCAGGGACGCGACGTCACATTCTGGGTATCCGAGCCAAGGGGCGCAAGGAAAAACATAGCCCCCCTCACCCCCCGGTCCGAACGACAGCCCCATTCGAAGCATGACCATTTCGAGGCAGCCCATGATGTATCATGCGGCCATGCAATCCACCCGCCCCGAGACAAAGGTTCGACGCGCAGAGGAGTTCGATCTGGAGGTCGTGCTCGACAGCCTTCTGCAAGCAGGCGCGATAGATGAGCCCCTCAAAAGAGACATACACGTTCGCCAAAGGGCACAACAAGCACGGATCAGTAAGGAGCTTGGGGACAAGCTGGGGCGCCGGTACACAGTCTCCCCCGTTGAGCTCGTCGCTTCCTTCAAGCTGAAGGATCAAAGGCGAGACGACGAGATTCTCGACGAGGATCGGATAACGGAGATCGTCGCCGCCGCCATAGGCGTGGAGACACGCAAGATTGATCCTCTGAAGCTGGACATGCAGCTCATTACCCGCACGGTGAGCCGCAGCTTCGCCCGCAGTCACGGCTGCATTCCTCTTTTCGTGGAGGACGGGGCACTTCACCTGGCTGTAGCGAACCCCTGGGACGGCGAGCTTTTCGAGAACCTACGTCATGTGGTCGGAGCCGAGATCAGGCCGGTGCTCTGCAGCAAGGCCGACATCATGCGCGCCATAACCGATGTCCATGGTTTCAAGCGCAGCGTCAGCGCGGCCATGCAGAGTTCGGCTCCCGACTTTTCGGATCGACTAGGAAACCTCGAGCAACTCGTGCAGCTCTCCGATCACGACAGCCTCGAGGCGGACGATCGGCCGGTCATCAATGCCGTCGAGTACATACTGCACTATGCGTTCGACCAAAGAGCCTCGGACATCCACATCGAGCCCAAACGAGAGGAGGCGATTGTCCGAATGCGCATAGACGGTGTGCTTCACATCGTTCACAAGGTGCCACGAGCGGTCCACACTCCAATAGCCTCCCGTCTGAAGCTCCTTTCCCGTATGGATATCACGGAGAAGCGTAGGCCTCAGGATGGCCGCATCAAGACTCGACGTGGAGATCGAGAGGTGGAGCTTCGTGTCTCCACGGTCCCGGTCGCATTTGGAGAAAAGGTCGTAGTTCGAATATTCGATCCGGAGATGTTGCTACAGGATCTCGGTGACCTCGGTTTCTTTCCCGAGGAGCTTCAGCTTTTCGAAAGCTGGATCGACAGACCCAACGGCCTGATTCTCGTTACCGGACCTACAGGAAGCGGAAAAACCACCACTCTCTACTCCGCTCTCGAAGCGCTCTCCAGGCCCGATGTGAACATTGTCAGCATTGAGGATCCCGTCGAGATGGTCATCGAGAGCTTCAATCAACTGCAGGTCCAGTCAACCATCGGCCTTTCGTTCGACACCGCCTTACGACACGTGCTGCGGCAGGATCCCGACATCATCATGGTCGGCGAGATTAGAGATCCGGAGACCGCTCATCACGCGGTCCAAGCCGCTCTCACAGGTCATCTCGTGCTCGCCAGCCTCCATACCAACGACGCGGCATCGGCGGCTGTCCGTCTCCGCGACTTGGGAGTACCTCCTTTCCTCCTCTCGGCAACCCTCATCGGCTCAATGGCGCAAAGGCTCGTCCGGCGCGTCTGTCCCAGCTGCGCAGACGAGGACCTCCTCGACGAAGAGCAGCTCTTCGCGCTTGGTGTCGCCCATCCGGAAGACCACGCCGGCTCGATCAAGGTGCGACACGGTCGTGGCTGCAACAAGTGCAGAAGAACGGGGTACTACGGACGTACCGGCATCTTCGAGCTCTTGGACTTCGGTCCAAAGCTCTGCTCCGCGCTGGCAGCCGGCGCGGACTCAATTGCCCTCTCGGAGATCGCCCGCAGCGAAGGTGTGCCTAGCCTGCGAGAGCACGCGCTGCGCAAGCTGGCCGGTGGTAAGACCTCCTTCGATGAGGTCATTCGAGCAACACTGGAGGTCCAATGAGCCTTCGAAGCACGGCGGGGGACATCTTTGCCCTGTGGTCCGCTGGATGGCCCTATGTCCACCTCGAGACTCTCGAGGAAGAGCGTGCTCTTCGAGTAGTGGACATAGCCCGCGGGCTGGGCGCCACGGCTCTCGTCTTTCCACCTCAAGACAAGGCCGGAGTATCGTATGTAAAGGAGCAAGAAGGTGGGGACGCCGGTAGCACTAGGCCGCCATCCACATTGAGCGCGAGCCTTTCTCGAGCCAACGACACACTCGAAGCGGTAGCGGCCTTGGCACGATCCAAACAGGCGGCGCTGCTCCTACTGAAAGGCGCCGGAGAAAGCCTCGGGGAGCATCGAGTCGCTCGAGGGCTCGTGGAGCTGGCTGAGATACTATCCAAAAATCGCCAATGCGTCGTCTTTGTGGAGCCGCCACTCGATATTCCAACTACTCTCGGCGAAGACATGGCCCGAGTCATCCTGCCTCCGCCGGACTCCACCGAGATAGGGTCCATCCTCGATGAGATCTCCAATGAGGTGCCGAGCCGCGAGGGAATGATTGCCGCGGCGCTGGGGCTTTCGGAGAAGGCCATTCGAAGGGCTTTCGCGGCGGCCCTTCAAGCCGACGATCCCGTGGCCACCGTCCTTGCGGAGAAGCGGCGCCAGGTCAAGGATGCCTTTGCCATCGAGATCATCGAAAACTCCGTCGACTACGATGATGTTGGCGGTCTGGAGAGCCTCAAGCGATGGCTTGGCGAGCGAGAGCGAGCCTTTGGTCTGGAGGCCAGGGAGTTCGGGCTTCCCATTCCACGGGGCGCGCTTCTTCTGGGCGTCCAGGGCTGCGGGAAGAGCATCTCCGCCAAAGCGGTGGCATCACATTGGCGCTTGCCTCTAATGAGGCTGGATCTGGCCACGGTCTTCGGAGGCGGAATGCCGGCTGAACGAGCCCTCCGCCGAGCCATTGCGCTTGCAGAGCAGCTATCGCCAGCGGTCCTCTGGATTGATGAGATCGAAAAGGGGTTCGCCGGTGCCGACCCCCACTCGGAGCAACCCGTAGCCGAAGTGAGCCGAGTGCTGGGCGCCTTCACCACCTGGCTGCAGGAGAAGGAAGCCCCCGTTTTCGTCGTGGCAACAGCCAATGAGGTGAAGCACCTGCCGCCCGAGCTGCTGCGCCGAGGCAGGTTCGATGAGATCTTCTTCGTGGATCTGCCGGACGCCCGCGCCAGACAGGAGATCCTCGCCGTACATCTTCGGCGGCGCAACAGAGATCCTCGAGAGTTCCCTCTGGAGAAGCTGTCGGAGGCCAGTGAGAATTTCTCGGGAGCCGAGTTGGAGCAGGTGGTCGTATCGGGGCTCTACCGTGCCTTCCAAGCGAATAGAGGCCTCTCTCCAGCCGACCTAGAGCGCGCCGTCGCCGATACCGTCCCGCTCTTCCGCACATACGAGGAGAAAGTGAAGGACCTGCGCGCTTGGGCACGGAATAGAGCCCGGGCGGCAGGGCGGGCGGAAGGAGTGATAGACATCCTCAGAGGCTCCTAGCGATCGCCGCTCTTGTCTGGCGGCGCTCTTCGCTTTGAGTTCGCCCCTTTGCCGACCCCAAAAATATGGCCGTGGGCCGGTCAATCGCTGGAACGCTTCAGCAACATGATCGAGTCTTCACCGTTTTCGGTGCTGAGCTGAACGCGGTCGTTGGGGAGAAACTTCACGAATGTCTTCGTTCCAGCGTGCTTACCCTCGGTGGGCTTGATAATCATCTCCTCATCAGAGGTGGAGATGACCTTGTAGGCCGTAATCTGCTGGTTTCCCATGGCATCGATAGTCATTCGTTCATCGGTGAACTCGACCTTCATGCTGCTCATCAAGGAAAAGATCATCGGTGCCATCGAGCTCTCGGCGAGCTCTGGGTGCAGCTCCTTCATGGCCTCCACGTCGCCCTCCCAGTTGCCGACGAGCGGGTTCTCGGGTTCGGAAGATCCCCTACACGAAACGACTGCGAGGCTCACGGCAAGACAAATCAGCAGTATTCTCAAAAGTGAAGACATCATTGTTCCGAACCCTTTCTCTTGTTTGGAGCACGCACGCTAGCAACACGTAAGCCCCTTCTCAAGAGGATTATGCTCCCCAGGCCGAGCTGAACGAAGCCACCGTCGAGCCAGGCACGACTAATTGGACCAAAGACGTCCGGGCCCAACATTCGCCCTGCCAATGAGAATCCATCTCGAGGCTATTCTCTAGCAACAGACTGCTTGGTGGTTTGCGAATATCGGGTTCCATGGTTTACCATCGGCGCCCGCCGGTCCTTCCCACCTACACCGCCGCCTCGGCCAAGACCCAAAGCGGCGGCGCGCTTCCCTCTCGAACGAAGCCTTGGTGGGACCCGGACGCAGTCTCACAGAAGTCGATCCCAAACAAAGGCGCCATACCAGCAAGGCCACGGCTTTGGCAAAGCATGGCGCACGAACCCAAAGAGAGGCAACAATGTCGAAGCCCATAGACGTCCTTTTACTCTTGGCACTCCCCGCTTCCGGCAAGTCCGAGGTCCGCAAGTACCTTGCAAAGCTCCCCGCCGAGAAGGCCCGTGAGGACTTCTTGATGGGACCGACGCTCCAGCTGGACGACTACCCCTATGTTCATCTGATTCGCTCGATAAGTCAGGAGCTGCGCAAGAGGGATCAGGACGGGATCTTCTTCGACTCCGACGAGCTTCCAATGAAGGAGCCCAAGGATTGGGGCACATTGATCGAGCTCGTGAACGAGGACTTCGCTGACCTGATGGCGGGCCGAAAGCCCGCTCCCAGCTCTCCCGGGGCCTGGATGTTGGAACGCCTCGACACGGCCCGATCAAAGGTGGGCGCGCCCGAGGTGTTCAAGACCATGAAGGAGGACCTCAAGAAGCAGCTAATCGACGCCATCGAGAAGGAATGCTCCGATCTCTTGAGGGATAAGATTGCGGCACACCCAGACTCACTGGAAGGTAAGACCATAGTGATCGAGTTCGCAAGAGGCGGCAAGCATGGCTCCTCGATGCCGCTGCCCGCGCCATACGGCTATCAGCACTCCCTATCGCTCTTGAGCGACGAGATTCTCTCTCGTTCGGCCATCTGCTACGTCTGGGTCACTCCAGAGGAGTCTCGACGCAAGAACATCGAGCGAGCGAAGCCCGTCAAGGCCGCCTCCACCTTCATGTCACTTAGCCACTGTGTACCGATGGAGGTGATGATGAACGAGTATGGCTGCGACGACATGCAGTACCTTCTCGACACTTCCGGCAAGCCCGACACGGTCAAGATCGAAACGCGAGGCAAGACCTTCTTCTTGCCAGTAGCCATGTTCGACAACCGAGAGGATAAGACTACCTTCGTGCGTGCCGACGAGTCCGAGTGGAAGAAGGAAGACGTCGAGGCCCTGCACAACGGCCTCGGGGAAGCATTCCAGCGCCTCGCGAAAGCCATGGCAAGCAAGTAGTCAGTCTTGGAGCTTTGGGAGGGCATTCCGACCTGGCCGGCGCTCGAGCAGCGCGCCGGCCACGGCCGGCCGGGCCGAAGCCCCGCAAAGGTGGAGTCAACCCGCTAGCTGGCAAGAACCACCTGACTCGAGCGCGACGCTTCAGCCTTGCCCGCCACCCGCTGCCTTCGCCTCGGTGGCCACGGCCGGCCGGGCCGAAGCCCCGCAAAGGTAGAGCCAACCCGCTAGCTGGCAAGAACCACCCGACTCGAAAGCGGCGCGCTTCAGCCTTGCCCGCCACCCGCTGCCTTCGCCTCGTTGGCCACGGCCGGCCGGGCCGAAGCCCCGCAAAGGTGGAGTCAACCCGCTAGCTGGCAAGAACCACC
>SKWY01000243.1 GCA_007128675.1 Deltaproteobacteria bacterium
CAGGCGGTAGCGCTTTTCGACCGAGGGGAGGAGCTCTTCTATCAGAAAGCTCTCCCACCCCCCCATCACGGGCGATTCCAAATATTGGTTGCCTCCAAGGGAGGTGAAGGAGTCTGGAAGAACGCAGATGACTCTGCCCATTCGCCCCTCGGCCACCAGTCGATCGAGACGCTGAACGAGACTCTCACCGAAAGCCTGCCAAGAAAGAAGCTTCGCGCCACTACCCAAAAAGGCGGCGAGCGCGACGAAGAGCGGATAGGAGTCGGAACTATCGTCGTAGCCCTCGGGCAAGTATACATGGACGAGGCGCTCGGCTGGATCGCCAAGAAGGTTGTCGCGAAGAGCTTGCGACTCGATGGTGAAGGTCTCGATCCTTCCGCGAGGAGCCAAGAAGTTATGGGTCGGCATCGAGCTTCTCCATCACGATTATCGGGGGCCGCCGCGCTTCACCCGCTCAACCCCGAGATTGGCCTCGACAGGCGAAGCCGAAAACAAGGCTCGACAAAGAGCAAAGCCGCCTGCCGCATCAAAGTTGAATGCTCACATCGAACTCGCCGTACCGGCTCGTGGCGGTTCCAATCACGGTGACCGTTCCAGGCTTCCTTCTGATGTCTCCATCGGAGCCCTCTATCTCCTCGAGAGAGCCTTCTATCTCGAGCACCAGGGTCACCCTTCCCTCGAGGTCGCCTTCCATGAAGAAGGGTCCTTCGAATGTGCCATCGAATGTGCCGTTGGGAATACCCTTGAGCTTGAGGTCCAGCACAGGCAGGTCGTCGTCCTCGTCGGTGAAGTAGACGATAAAGAGGTCATCACCGTCCTCATCCTCCAAGACGCCATCGCTGTACTCATCCAGAGCCACCGTCACCGTCATGACCTTGTTCGCGGACACACCGGCATCGACCTTGCCGCCGACAACCATTGTCCCCGACTCGTCCCCCGGCTCGCTCTGGTCGGGTATGTTGGCGCTTGTCGCGGCGTTGTACCCCCGCATGGCGAGCTTCAGGGCCCTGTCCACGGCCTTGTCGAGCCCCATGTAGGCCTGCCGAGCGGCATGCTCGCTGCTCACTCCTCCTCCGCACGCCGCCGCACCGGCAACGAAAGGAACAAGAGAAAACAATAAGAAAGTGCGCCTCCACCCGGTCTTCTTTTGGATCATCCTTGCCTCCGTCTCGAGTAATCTCTTTCGCCCATACGATAGTATCAGCTCATCCCCTCGGACCGTGCTCCAAAACGATACGCTCGATGCGCCCAGTGACATCCACCAGATCACCGCGCGTGAGGCGCTGGCCGGAGAGTTCCTTTACGGCTAGCAATGCATCCGTCAGCCAGCGCATGAGAAGGAGCACGCATTCCCGGTCGCTTTCCTGCGAGCCGTGCTCACGCCACTTCTCGTTTCGCATCTCGTAGTCAATGGCCTCGTACTCCCTCTCGAGCTCCAGGCGGACTAGACGAAACGCATAACGAAGAACGGAGTCATCGGGCCGGCGGGGCTCCTTGTAGAGCGCCTCGAAGCGAAGCCGGTCGTTCTCCGAAAGCCACTCCTCCACGGGAGGAGGCCAGCCTCGAAGATCGCGAGCCAATTGGCGCGCAACCTCCTCGATCACCTTCTCCTTCAAAGGTACCGGTTTGAGTTCATATAGCCAGTCGTAACGGCCCATGGCCCTCTGTTACCGCACTTTGGTCCAGAAACGAACCATTGTAGAAGCATCCCACAGTGTCTTCCCCACCTTTCAGAACGAGATTGAGGCGACGAGTGAGAGCCCGGCTGCTCCAGGGCGCCCTATCCCTCCTGGGGCTCCTTCCCGTGGGGCTCGCCCGAAGGCTAGGACGGGCAACAGGCCTCTTGGCACACTGTCTGCTTCGCCGTCAGCGCGCTCTTTCACATCGGCACCTTCGCCTTGCCTTCCCCAAGGAAGACAAGGCCTTCGTCCGTCGAACCGCGCGGGCTTCTTTCGCGGGGCTTGGCGAGAACCTTTTCGAGCTATGCGCCGTAGGAAGCTCCGACGAGGCAGTCGGGGGCCTCGTTAGGGCCAGCAAGGAGGATCTGGCGCCCCTGGACGAGGCCTTGGCCGAAGGAAGAGGCTGCATTGTGGTCACAGGTCACATAGGCAACTGGGAACTGGCTGCACGAGCGCTATCCGAAAGGGGGTATGATTGCGCAGCCGTGGCCAGACGCTTCCACGATCCGGGCCTTGGCGACCCGATCGAGAAGCTGCGCTCCAAAGGCGGGGTCAAGACTCTTGCCCGGGGGGCGCCAGGAACGGTGAGAGACCTACTTCGGCAGCTGCGCAACGGCGGCATCATCTTCATGCTCGTCGATCAGGACACAAACGTCCCGAGCGTCTTCGCCCCCTTCTTCGGCAAGGAGGCCAAAACACCCCGTGGACCAGCCGAGCTTGCCTTGAGGGCCAAGGTGGCTCTCGTGACGGGCTTCATCCATCGCGACAAGAAGAGCAAGGTCCACTCCATGCGAGCCGAGCGCCTCGGCGCGCCATGCGCCACAGGTGACAGGGAGACCGATGTCCTGGCATTGACGGCGGCAATCAACGGCCGCATCGAGGAGGAGATCCGGGCGCACCCAGAGGACTGGGTCTGGTTCCACGAGCGCTGGAGATCTACCCCGGAGAAGACGCCGGATGCAGCGGCAGTCACGGCCGGCTCCTAGCAAGGGACATGCCACAAGGTTGCCGAAGACTGCCCAGATGAGCTATGATGGATGTCGTGGCAAGAAAAACCTCAACAAATTCAGTCCTCTTAGGCTTGCTGGCTGCTCTGGGTGCCACTTTGCTCCCTGCTTGCCATACCCCGCCTCCTAGCCATCCTCACGGACCGGACATTCGGCTCCTTGACCTCATGGCATTTCGCCACGTCGGCGAGAGCCTCGAGGCGACCGCCAAGGCCAAGGAGGCGATCCTCCGTGCCGACGGGTCGGCGGCCAGCCTCCATGACGGCTCCCTCACGCTGGTCGAGACCGATCTTACGGTAAGCGCCCCTACCGTCGATTTGGATCTGGTCTCGTCGGAAGCCACCGGCCACGAGGGCGCTTCGGTAGTCGGGCCAGGCTACAGCCTAACCGGCCACAGTTTCGAGCTATCGGGAGAGGAGGCCACACTCAAGCTCGTTGGCGCGGTCAGCGCGATAGAGAAGCCATCGACCTCGGCCGCGGGCGTAGCGGAAAAGAGCACCAGTGACGTGAGGGGCGAGCAGCGTTCGCCGCTCCATGCCTCCGGCGCCGCTAGCCCATCGCCCTCCGCTTCCGCTCGCGACTCAGAGCCACTCAGCATAGACGCCGACGAGGTCACTCTCCATAGACGAACCGGAAAAGCCGTTTTCAGCGGAAACGTCCGTGTCGTTCGGAGCGACCTTCGCCTAACCTCTCGTACACTGACGGTGACCTACGGGGAGGGCCAGCGGATCA
>SKWY01000064.1 GCA_007128675.1 Deltaproteobacteria bacterium
AGCCAAGATCGTGCGCCATCTCGGGGGGGTCTCTCAAGTACTCCATTACACCTGTGAAGAGTTCTTCACTGAGCACGCAGACAGTGTCATTCCTGTTTCAGGGGCCGGCTGAGAAGCTTCGCATGAAGGTGCGCCGTGGCCTCCGCGCTCGAGGGACGAAACCCATGACCAATGGATCAACCCGTAACCGTCAAGGAGCATTGGCCCTGACGGCCCCCGTGGCCTCTATTGGCGAGGGGGAGAGGTGGGCAAAGGCTCGGGGCTTTGGCTGCGTGGTCGGGGTAGACGAGGTCGGCAGAGGTCCGATTGCCGGTCCAGTGGTAGCGGCGGCCGTGCATCTCTCGGACGAGCTTGGCGCCCGCCTCGTCGAGGAGGGCTTGAATGACAGTAAGCGAGTCGCCCGGGGCCGACGCGAGATTTTGGCGCGAGTGATAGAGGCGGAAGCTCTCTCATCCATAGCCCTTGTGGATGCAGAGAGGATCGACGAGATCAATATCCTCGCGGCAAGTCTGGAGGCCATGGCAAGCGCCGTACAGACCCTTCGTGAGAAGCTAGCCAAGAAGGACATGGCTGCCGATCTCGTGCTCGTCGATGGCAATATGCTCATTGGTGAGACCCTCCTTCCAAACGTGCGGCAGCGAGCGCTCGTGAAAGGCGATCAAAGATCAGTAGCCATCGCGGCTGCATCGGTGGTGGCAAAGGTGTTTCGAGACGCCCTGATGGTGAGCTACGATGAGCAGTATCCGGGCTACGGTTTCGGCCGTCACAAGGGCTACCCCTCGGCGCTGCACAAGGATGCCTTGAGGCGCCTGGGGCCAAGTCCAATTCATCGAATGTCTTTTCGCGGGGTGGAGCCGGCAATGGAGACTGCGGGAAAGAGGACGGGATGAGCCCGGCCATACCTCCTGATGCGAGGCGAGCGGCTGGACGCGCCGCCGAGGCAGTAGCTGCCAAGTGGCTGGAGAAGCAAGGCTACGAGATCCTAGAGCGAAACTTCACTGTTCGTCAGGGGGAGGTGGATCTCATCGTTGCCAACGACTCTGTACTGGCGTTCGTCGAGGTGCGCAGTCGTGCCGACTCCAACTTCGGGACCCCCGAATCCACCATCGGGCCCCGCAAGATTCGCCGAATAGTTTTGGCGGCTCGTTTCTGGCTTGCCAGAAACGGAGACATGGGTAGAGATCTTCGGTTCGATGTCCTTGCCATCGACGGGCCCCCGGATGAGCCGCGAGAGGTTCGACACCTACCAGGGGCCTTCGACGCGGGAGTATGAGAAACCTGAAGGTCTTGCCGTGCTGACAGTTGGAGTGAGGCGGTCATGGGCGAAAAGAGAGTCGGCGTCCTCTACCTGGTTGCAACTCCCATCGGCAATCTGGGTGATATCACCAAGAGAGCCATCGAGGTGCTCGAACATGTGGATTTGATAGCCTGCGAGGATACCAGGAGGACAAGAAAGCTCCTCTCTCACCTCGAGATCGGAAAACCTCTCATGGCCGTACCTTCCCATGATGAACCCCGGCGAGCCCGTGCTCTGGTGGAACATCTGGTTGCCGGCAGATCCGTGGCTTTTGCGAGCGACGCCGGAATGCCTGGGATAAGCGATCCGGGAGCCGCTCTTGTGGCGGCGGCGGTCGATGCTGGAGCCCGGGTAGTGCCAGTTCCTGGAGTAAGCGCCGCCGTCACGGCGCTCTCTGTCAGTGGACTGCCTTCCTCCAGGTTCACCTTCCTTGGTTTTCTGCCAAGAAAGGGCAAGGAACGTAAGCGGCTGCTCGCCGACTTCGGCTCACTACCGGCAGCCCTTGTAATCCATGAAGCGCCAAGGCGACTCGCCGGTACTCTCCGCGATCTGGTGGAGGTCTTGGGCGGCAATCGTTTGGCCGTGGTCTGCCGGGAGCTGACCAAGATGCACGAAGAGATAGGACGAGGGTCCCTCGAAGACCTTTCGGTGCGCTTCGCCGAAGGAACCCGCGGAGAGGTCACCCTGGTTGTCGCGCCGTCGCAAGGGAGGCAGGAGGGCAAAGCTTCAAAGCTCTCGAAGGAGGAGGCCCTCGAGGCCGTGGCAAGGAGGGTGCGCGCTGGAGAAAGGCTCAAGGATGCTTGCAACGCGCTGGCACCCGATAGCGAGGTGGACTCTCGTACACTGTATCGAGAGTGGCAGAGAACGCGTTGATTCTTCTGCTCGCTCTACGCCGCCTTCTACACCGGCTTGGCTCTAGAAGTGTAGCTCACCCGCCAAAAGGACGGTGAAGTAAAAGGTCTCCTCGGCGCTGAAGCGCCGCCCCACTTGATCCCAGCGAAAATCGTAGTTCGGGGTTCTTTCTTCCTTCTCTACATCCGTGCTGGTGTAGGTGAGCTCAATCGCACCGGAACCATCAAGATCGCGACCTACAGGCTCTCTTGTCAGCAGATGAGCGGTGTCGTGGCCCAAGGAAAACATGGCATGGAACCTGGCATATCTCGAGGCCTGAGCGCGTAGGCCGAGGGTGGCGAAGAGGCGGGCGTACTCATCGTGGTAGGTCAGTCGGCGTAGTGCGTCGGAAAGGATGGTGTAATCACGTCCCTCCGAGATGAAGTCCGCGCCGGCGCTTATCTGCACGGCGACCCGAACGAAATGCTCGGGATCGACGTAAGGGAGAACCTCGGCGCCAAACTCGAACCCGCCGACGTGAGCCGGACTCAAGCCGCCATAGTTCATCCCTTCCGGGGTCCATAGCCGACTGGGCCCCTGGCAGGTGGTCTGTACGCCATCTGTGGTCCGATCCATGTCAGCCAGCATCTCCTCCACATCACAGTTGTGAAAGGAGGTTCGTCTGGCGTGTGGGAAGGTGTAGTGAAAATAAACGAAGGGATCGACGAGCCCAATTTGGCGAGAGAGAGCCGTCTCCACTGTCCAGCGGTTGACTCTATCCGCTATAGGTCTCGGAGATGCGGCTCTATGCGAAACCTCCGTTGGGTTTCGCTGTGTAACCATTGGGAAGGTCCAGCCTAGACCGACGACCCAGCTCGGGGTCCAAGCATGGCGGTCCTCGTTCGTGATGCCCCAGCGAAAGCCTACCGTACCGTTGGACATCCCTCCCCGATAGCTATTGTTTCGAGCACTATCATCCGTGAAATGAAACAAAGGCTCTCTGCAGGCATCATCGATGCTGCCGTCGGCGCAAATGCCATGGACGTTGTGTATCGTGGACGCCTCGGGCAAGTTTGGTAGATCCGCGGGACCCCAAGACTGAGATTCGCGAAAGACATAGGGCCAGGTGAAGAAGAACTCCAGATCCTTGTAGAGCCCAGCGCGAATCGTGGGATGAAGCGTGCTGATGCTGCGCCTGTAATTGAGCTCGGTCACGTTGACGGCGGCATCGGTGCCCAAGTCTTCGTCATGCTGTCTATTCTCTCTCGTAATCTTCGTCCGCTGGG
>SKWY01000159.1 GCA_007128675.1 Deltaproteobacteria bacterium
CGAGACGCTTGCGAGGCGGACAAAATCCAAGGGTGGGATCTCCGGCGGGACGATGATCTCGTGGTCGGGCTGTATTAGCCATTGAGCCCGATCGTCGAAAGGCTCGCTGCCCGGAAGACGGACCCAGACTTCTCGTTCTTCTCGATGAACATCAAGGCATGGAAGAAGTGCGCGGGCTATCCATCGAACATGAGCTCTGGCACGCCATGCGGCCTTCTTCAGGTCGATGTAGGGGCTCTGATTGTCGGCTGCCAGGATGCGCACCCTGATGGCATCTTCGAGCGCCGAGATGCGGGCCCACGATCCCTTCGGCAATGTGGCGAGCCCACCGTAGAGCATCCGGACCACCCGGTTGCCTGTCGTCATGCCTGGGGAAGGGGGCGCATTCTTGGGTTCGCCGTCGGCGGAGAGGAGAATGGATAGTCTCGATGTGGGATGAGAGGCGAATATCTCCTCGGCCCGACTCCAGAAAATGGATGCCTTGTCCTTTTCGTCTCGCAAGAGGAGCCCGAGCCTCCAGAGGCGACCGACCAGGGACTCGAGTTCGCTCGAGTCTTCGAAGAAGGGTTCTAGTTTCTCCTGTTGCACTTTGACGAGATCGTAGCCATGCACGACTCCGGAGGAGGACATTCTTGGAGACTCGGTAGCCACGGCCGCCAAGGCCAAAAGGAGCCGGCGAAGGTCGGCGAGGCCGATGGACGCTCTCGATGCATGAGCCGAGACGAGCTTCGGATACTCGTCGCGAACGTCGCCGAGAAGCCACAAGTAAGGACGCATGCTGCGGGCAAGTGGAGGCAAGAGCCCAACGAGGCGCGCCCCTCCAGCCCATTTGGCCTCGAGAAGCAGCTCTAGGCTCTCCAACTCGCGCATGGCTTTCTCGGCCCTGTCACCCAGCCGGCTTCTCATCTCCATATCGGCGGCTCGCCGGGGAAGGAGATCGGAAGCTTCCACGAAGAGACGCGCCGCAAGGAGGCCATCTGGCGAAAGAGCCTCTAGAAGCCTTTGGGCGACCTCTCGTTTGGAGAGATGGTCTACTAGACTTGCCGCGTCGTTGTGAGCGCAGCCGCTCGTCCTTGCTATCCTCTCGCGCTGGTCTCTTCCCATGCGACCGAGTCGTGCTACTCCTTGGTCTCCGGCGCGTGAAGCTCTACCGAAGGATCTTCCGGGATGCCCGTGAGTCGAGAGCATCATCGTGCCTCCGGGAACGGTGCAGATGGCTCTCGTGGAGGCTTCTCGGTCGAGCTTTTCCTCCAAGAGGAAATGACGTAGCGATAGCCCTGTTCGGTCAAGAAGCGCTGTCTGGCCAAGGCGAAGTGCTGCTCTCTCGTGTCCGGGGTGACAAGGGTGTAGAAGAGAGCCTCGCGACCGTCGAGCTTGGGACGCAGTATTCTACCTAGCCGCTGCGCTTCCTCCTGCCGCGAGCCGAAGAGGCCGCTGACCTGGATGCATACAGAAGCGTCGGGCAGGTCCACCGAAAAGTTCGCTACCCTGGAAACCACCAGGATAGGCCTTCTGCCTTCACGAAAGTCACGGAAGAGAACGTCTCTTTCATCCTGGGGTACCTCGCCCGTCAAAAGGGGAGCCCCCAAACGGCGGGCTAATCTGCGCAGCTGAGAGAGGTACTGGCCTATTATCAGGATTCGCTGTCCCCGGTGTTTGCAAACGAGGTGCTCGACGACCTCGTCCTTCTTGGGGCTTTCGGAAAAGAGCCTGAAGGCGTCTCGATCGCGGCGCTTCTCGACTTTCTCGAGGAGACTTGGTGGCGGCTCCACGCGTATCTCCTCGCATCTGGCCTTGGCGACCCAGCCGTCTTCCTCGAGTGCGCGCCAAGGCAGCTCGTAGCGCTTGGGGCCTATCAGGCTGAAGACCTCGGCTTCTCGTCCATCCTCCCTGACGAGGGTGGCCGTCATCCCGAGGCGTCGTCGTGCTTGAAGATAGGCGGTCGTGCGAAAGAGGGGCGCGGGTAATAGATGCACCTCGTCATAGATGATCAGCCCGAAGCTCTGACTCTCGAAGAGCATTCTATGTCTCTGGCGAGTCGCTATTTGATAGGTGGCCACCGTGACTGGTCGCACCTGCTTCTTCTGTCCCGTGTACTCGCCGACATCGTTCTCAGATAGGCCGGTCTTATCGAGTATCTCGAAGATCCATTGGCGCACCGCCGTGGCGCCGGTGGCGAGAATGAGGGTGTGCATGCCCAGGCGAGCCATGGCGCCTATTCCGACGATGGTCTTGCCGCCGCCACATGGAAGAACCACCACCCCATGTCCACCCACGTGACCGTGGGCGGGAGCCTCCATGCCAATCGATCCACTGGAAATCGACCCGCCATGAAGAAAGGCCTCGACGGCAGAGGTCTGGTATGGGCGCATGGAGAAGCGCTCCCCCTTCGTCGAGACATCACGGAGAGCCACGGGCAAGGGAGCGCCGTCGGTGTACCCGGCACAGTCGATTACCGGGTAGCCGAGCCTCGAGAGGACCTGCTTCAGGTTTCCCCGATCCTCGGCCGCTAGAAGCCAAGCTCCCTCGGTGCTGGCTGGAGAGAGCATCTTCTTGAGGGAGTCGTACTTGTCGACAGCATCGACTGCGTCTTCGTCACGGGCGGTGAGGCGCAGGCGCCCCTTGTCACCGAGATCGTCCAGTACGAGCTGGCCCCATCGGGCCATCTGCTTCTCGATCGTGAAAAAGACCCCGTCCGGCACGTCGTAGCGGGCATGGCGCGTGAGCACATCTTTCACCTGCTTCGAAGTCCAACCTGCCGCCGCGGCATTCCAGAGGCTGACGGGGGTAATGCGGTATGTATGAAGGTTCCCAGGGGTCTTCACGATCTGCGCGAACGAAGCCAGATCCATGCGAGCCTTGTCGTATCCTTCGGCCTGGACATCCACCAGAAGCGATCCATCGGATTGGACGATGAGCGCCCGCGCATGATCGTGGTCCCTCTTCACCTGGCCTTCTACTCCTTTTCGGCCTTTTTCTGCTCGGCCTCCGCGATCAGCCGCTCCGCGGCGATCGCTGGTACTTCCTCATAACCATGGAAGGACTGTGAATGATGCCCGCGCCCTTGAGTCATGGAGCGCAGGTTGGAGGCATACCGGTATAGCTCGGCCTGGGGCACCAGCGCCTGGACGACGGTGCGGTTACCTTCGGAGTCCATCCCGAGCACACGGCCGCGGCGCTGAGTGATGTCGCCCATGACATCGCCGGTGTAATCCGTTGGGGTGGTGACCGTGACCTTCATTACTGGCTCCAGGATCACGGGAGCGGCTTCCAAGGTGGCCTTCTGGAAAGCCATGGAGCCGGCAACCTTGAACGCATTTTCGCTGGAGTCGACCGCGTGATAGCTGCCGTCGAAGCACTCCGCCTCGAAGTCGACGAGCGGATAGCCCGCGACGACGCCGCGAGCAGCCGCCTCGAAGATTCCCTTGTCCACGGCGGGTATGAACTTACCTGGGATGACGCCTCCCACGATGGAGTCGGTGAACTGGTATCCCTCGCCCCGCGCTCTTGGCTTGATTCGAACATGGCAGTCGCCGAACTGTCCGCGGCCGCCCGTCTGCTTCTTGTAGCGGCCTTGCGCCTTTGCCTCCTTACGAATCGTCTCTCGGTAGGCGATCCGGGGTGCCGCGGTCTCCACGTTGACGTTGTAACGGCTTGCGAGCTTCTCGATCTGAACCTCGATGTGCAGCTCTCCTAGGCCGCGAGCAAGAGTCTGCTGCAGCTCGGAGTCGTATGCGGCCGAGAAGGTCGGGTCTTCTTCCTTGATACGCCCCAGGGCGGCGCCCATCTTGTCCTCATCGGCTCGGCTCTTGGCAACGATTGCCACGGTAGTATCCGGCTCTGGCAGCACGATGGCGCCAAGGCGCAGGTCGTTGGGGCTCATTTCCGTCAAGGTGTCCCCCGTGTGAGTATGCTTCAGGCGGGCCACGACTGCGATGTCACCCGCGTGGATCTCCTCGACCTCGTGCCTATCCTTGCCCATTGGGACCGACAGGTGGGCGAGCTTCTCCGTTTCCTCCTGGTTTGGATTATAGACCTCGGCCCCGCTCTTGATATGCCCGCTATAGAGTCGGAAGTAGGAAAGCTCACCGACGTGGGGCTCGCTTGTGGTCTTGAAGACGAGGGCGCCGATGGGACCCTCATCGTTTGCTCGAAGCTCGACCTCCTCGTCCTTGGCGTTCTTTGCCACTTCGGATCCCACCTCGGCAGGGTTTGGAAATATTTCCACGATGCGATCCATCAGTGGGCGCAGCCCGAAGGTGGTCTTGGCCGAGGCACAGAAAACGGGGAATATCTCGCTACTTGCAACGGCCTTCTTCAAGGCCTCGAGGAGCTGCTCCGCGGGAATCTCCTCTCCCTCGAGATAGCGCGCCAAAAGATCGTCATCCGTGGCGGCGATGGCCTCCAAGAGCTCCGTCCTTGCCGTCTCGATCTCGTCGGCCATGTCGGCGGGAGCATCGCCCTCTGCAAATTCGCCCGTACGAGTCCCTTCCTTGTAGATGCTTGCTTTTCCGGTCAAGAGGTTGACCGAGCCTCGAAACTCCTCGCCGTCGCCGATGGGAATCTCGACCGGGTAGGCGTTCTCGGATAGCCCCGATTTGACCTGACCGAGGACGCCGTTGAAATCGGCGTTCTCCTTGTCCATCATCGATATGACAATCGCCCGCGACAGCTCGCGTTCGGCGCACATCGTCCAGGCCCTGTCCGTCCCAACTTCGACTCCGGCGGTGGCGCCCACGACGATGAGGCCGGCGTCGGCTACCCGGAGCCCCGAGTGCACCTCGCCGAGAAAGTCGAGGTAGCCTGGGGTGTCGATCAGGTTGACCTTGGTGTTCATCCACTCCATGCGAGCCGGCGTGCAGTAGATGGAGATGCCACGGGACTTCTCCTCCGGGCGGAACATGGTAAGAGCGTTGCCCTCGGCAGGGTCACCTAGCCGCGAGGTTGCTCCTGCCGCATGGCACATGGCATCGAGGAGGGCGGTTTTTCCCGAGCCACCGTGTCCGAGGAGGGTGACGTTGCGGATACGGTTCGTGGGAAAGCTCTTCGTACTGGCCATTTGATGCCTCCAGGCGTTTCTGTGGTTACAAGATCCGGTTGCCGCTTGGTGGCGGCGAAAGCTCCCGTCCGGTGGAAGGTGGCGATTCTAGGTACCATGTATGGTCCACGACAAGCCGAACAGGGTTGGTTGGGGAAAAATAATCGAAATCGATCGCCTCCAAAGCAGCGCGACCATAATGTCTCAGTGGGAAGGTTTGCGCCGCACAATACCAATGGGCCGCCAAGAGTCTAGCGGGAACTCGAAACGGGGATTCCCAATGGAGCGTCCTAGGTGGCTCTGTGTAGCCCAGAAGCGAGCGAGCGTCAGCCCGGTGACGGGCGGGTTTCTTCCCAAGGAGAAATAGTGATGCAACTGCCTTTGGAGATCACTTGGCGCGGCGTGGAGCCCAGCCCTCATCTTGGGGCGCTCATCCATCGACGTGTCGCCCATCTCGAGCGCTTTGCTAGTCAGATCAACAGATGCAGCGTCGTCATCGAACGTCAGCATGAGCATCCTCGGGCGGGCAGTGGGTGGCGCGTCAGGATAGATCTGACGATTCCTCCCGGCCATGAGATCGTCGTCGTCAGGGAGTCCTGGCAGGGAAGTGTGCGTGATGATCTCTACTCCGTCGTCAAGGATGCCTTCGGCGCTGCTCGCCGGAGGATCAAGCGTTTGGTCGAGGTGCGTCGAGGTGAAGTAAAACGCCACTTCGAGCAGGAGCTCGAGGCGGTCATCCTCCGTCTGTTCCCGCAAGGCTTTGGCTTCCTCGAGACGAAGGGAGGCAGAGAGGTCTACTTCCACAAGAATGCGGTCGTCGACTACGGCTTCGAGGACCTCAAGGTGGGAATGGGCGTCTCTTTCAACGAGCAGCCAGGAGAGAAGGGGCCCCAGGCAAGCAGCGTTCGGGTGGTTGATCGCCGTGGTCAACTACGTCCCGAAAAGAGAGAGACGCCGCGTCCAGCTCCATGAAAAACGTGGCTGGACCCAACCCGAGCGCGCCGTGGCGAAGCGATGCCCGGTAAGAGGCATGCCGGTAAGCCGTGCCGAGGCAGCCGGCTGGCCCGCTCGATTCGGGGCCATGCTTACGGTTCGCTGGATAGACCGAGCTTTCTCATTCGCCTCCAGAGAGTAGTGTGACTTATCCCCAGGCTCCTCGCCGTGGCCTCCAGACGACCATCGTTTCTGGCGATTGCCAGCTTGATCGCTCTCTTCTCCGCTCTTGCCACGATCTCGGCCAACGTAGAAGGTTCGTCCTGATCGGGCGAGTCTCCTTCCGCGAAGGCGGCGTCTAAACTACTGTCTGCAACGGAACGCATGCGGCCGGTAAGATTGAAGTCCTCCGGTCCCAGCACATCGCCATCGGAGAGGGCGGCGGCTTGCTCCACTAGGTTCTCCAGCTCGCGAACGTTGCCTGGGAAATCGTAGCCCATCAACTTCTCGACGGCTTCGTCGGACACCCGGCATCGGGTTCGGTGGCGTTTGTTGAAGCGGTCGAGGAAGTGCTGGGCGAGAAGAGGGACATCGGAGAGCCTCTCCCGAAGAGGCGGCACTCGTAGCGAAACTACGTTGAGTCGGTAGTAGAGATCCTCTCGAAACTCTTTCTCTTCCACCGCTTTGTGAATGTCGACGTTGGTAGCCGCCAGGACGCGAACGTCCACACGTAGGGGAACGTTCTCTCCAACCCTTCGAATCTCGTGTTCCTGGATGGCCCGCAGTAGCTTTGCTTGAAACTGGAAGCTGGTCTCGGCGATCTCATCGAAGAAGAAGGTGCCGCCATCGGCTTCCTCGAACATGCCCCGTCTCGCCGAGACCGCTCCTGTAAATGCTCCCCGAGCGTGTCCGAACAGCTCCGACTCGAGGATCTGTTCGTTGATTGCCGCACAGTTCACCGAGACGAAGGGTCGCTTGGAGCGCTGACTGATGGTGTGTATTGCTCTTGCAATTATCTCCTTGCCCGTCCCGGACTCACCTGTAATCAGTACATTGGTGTCCGTGGGAGCAACCTTGACGACTCTAGCCAGAAGCTCCTTGAAGGAGGAGGCTCTTCCAATGATGTTCTCGATCCCGTAGCGCTCTCGAAGGTCCTCGGACAAGGCCTTCATCTCCGAAAGAAGCCACCTATGCTCTACGGCTCGCTCGACCTTGAGGAGCAGCTCCTCTTCGGTGAAGGGTTTGGGAATGTAGTCGACCGCGCCCATCTTCATTGCCGTGACCGCGCTCTCCACGGAGCCATAGGCGGTCATGACTAGCACCTGGGTGGACGGGGTGAGCTCTTTGAGTTTCTCTAGTAGCTCGAGCCCGCTCATCGGAGACATGCGCAGGTCGGTCAAGACGACGTCGATGGGTTTTGTTTGTACGGCCTCGATGGCTTGTGGCCCGCTTGCCGCCTGGTCGACGACATGTCCGGCCTGATTGAGCATCAAGGCAGTCGACGCCCGCATGTTGGCCTGGTCGTCCACTACGAGGATGCGAGCCATTAGACCCGCTCCTTTTGCTCATCCGCCCCAGGCCGACTGATTCGCAGACGAATCAAGACCGAGACTCCATTCTCATCCATATCCAGGGTTACCTTGCCTCCCAGGTCCTCGATTATCCTGTTGACCACCGTCAGCCCAAGCCCCGTGCCCGTTGCGCGAGTAGTGAAGAAGGGCAAAAAGGCCTTCTCGATCTGTTCCTTCGAATCAGGTCGTCCACTATTTCTTATCCGCAGCCGCACCCATTCGCTATCGTCCGGCCCCGCCCATATGGAGACGCCTCCGTGTTCCGATGCGGATTGATACGCATTGTCGAGTACGTTCACAAGGGCTCTTCGAAGTAGGTGAGGATCGGCTTCGACACTTGGTAGGTCGATGGATAGATCAACCCCCGTCGATACGTCGCCTCTCGCCGACTCGGACTTGGCTGCCTCTAGGGCTTCGTTCAAGACCGCTCTTAGGCTAACCGGTTGGATCTCAGGCACGGACGGTCTGGCAAAGTCCACTAGATCACGGACCACCCGCTTCAGGCGATCCGCTTCTTCATGGATCATTCCCAGCAATGAGTCGCGCTCGCTCTTCTGCGTGGTCCTTCGCAGTCCCGCAACCGCGTTGAAGATGACGGCGAGGGGATTTCTAACCTCGTGGGCCAGGACAGCGGCCATCTCTCCGATCGCCGCCAGCCTCTCTCGGCGCACGAGCTCTTCTTGCAGCTCCTCCAGACGTCTCGCGGCGCCGAGCTTGGCCGCCACAAGCTGCATGGCCGCAAGATCATGCTCCGTAAGGTTTGGGCCCACTACGAGGAGAACATGGGTGGTTATTCCTCCCGATCGCACCGGCACCCAGGCGCCTCGAGTGAATCCAGCGGTGCTTAGGTGGGCCATGAACTCGGGGCCGAACCCGCCGCTGACCATGAGGCTGGACATATCGTCGAGGAATATCGGCTCCCCGGTTTCGTACACCTGATGGACGAGCGGGTACATCTCCCATGGAATGACACCCATCTCCTTCACTCGAACGGCAAAGCTGACAATCGCCTGATCCCCATCTATTGGGGGAGACAGCAGATGCTGCACCTCTACCCCGGCCGGCGAGGTACGCAAGAGGCCGGCCCACCAGCCAAGAGACGTGAACATCGGGGCGGCCGCATCTATCAGGCCATCTATGCCGGAAAGCCCGGCATCATTGCTGGAGAGGCTGGCTAGGCTTGCTATGAGTCTCTCTGCGCGATCCAGATTCCTTGCCTCCCAGATAAGGAGCGACACTGCTCCTCGGAGTGGTTTTGCGTCCGTCTGTAGCCGCGCGATACGGCAATCCACCGGTACGCTTTCCCCATTGTCGAGCCGTCGCAGGGTGAACCTGATGCTGCAGGGAAAGCTCGTCTGCGAGCCATCGTCATCGATCTTGGCCAGCACCCGGTGTAGCACCGTGGAGCAGAGGATGTCATCGACGTGGCGCTCGATGATCTCGCCGTGGGTAGCCCCAAGAAGCTCACTCGCCGCCGAATTTGCCTGTATGACACGTTTGTTCGCGATTACGAACAAGGCGTCGGGCAAACCATCGATCAAGCCTGCGATTTGTTTGTCCGAGCGGCACATTATACCGCTCTCCTACCAGAGACCTTGCTTCGCCGAACTCTTCTTTCGCCAACCCTCAAGGTTACCTGCTTCTGATCGAAATACTCGGAGAGTGGAATCGCGTGTCGGCGAGTTACTCCGGTCAGGCTCTTGAAGCTCTGGGTGTCGATCTCTCCATGCTCGTCCAACCAGTCGTTTAGTTCCTGTTCGAGTTTCGCGACTGCTTTGGCATGGAAAAATAGATCGTCCTTTACTCTTTCCAGCTCTCCTTGCTCCACGAGTCTATTGGCCAGAGCCCGGACACTGGCAAGAGGAAGGTCGAGCTCATGGGCCAATTGATCCACGCGAGGGGGGGCAAGACCGGCGCCGGCCAAGGCTTTGGTCATTCTTTCCACGGACTCTGTTTCAGACGCGGGAATGTCGATGGCATGGCGCGAGAGCCGAACTCGCTCGGCCTCGATTACCACCTCATCCTTCGAGGTCAAGGAAGCTAGGATGCCGTTGAAGACCCGGGGCGGAGGTGGTCCCGGCAGGGATGAGCGTAGAGCCTCCTTTGAAAGGCCGGGGCTGAGGGGCTCGGATTCGTGGTGTTCTTCAAGGAGATCAAGAGCCGTGCGCTCGAGCCTTTCGATGGCCTCCTCATGAAGAAAGAGTCTCCGGTCCGTGTCGGCGACGAAGAGGATCCTTCGGCTGGTGAGCAGCTCCACGGCTCGCCGCAGAGGCGGACGTGGTAGGCCTGTCAAATATGGAAAGTCTGCCTCGGCGGTGCATACGTTTCCGTTGCTTCTTACAATCTCCTCTACGAGCATCGAGGGATCCCTGGAGGCTAGAGCCGGCATCCCGAGCCATGCATCGGCGCGACCGGGCCTGCGCCGGCGGTTCGCGATGCCCAGAATCCTGCCTCCGCCGATCGTGCGGCCACGTCCTGTCTGGACCCTGCTACCCCGCAAGATGAAGGGTTGGCCGGGCAGAGCCGCGAGAGGACGGTCAAGGTGAATCTGGGCGAAGGAGCTGCTTCCTGGAGAGGCTTTCTTGCCTTCGAGCAGCACGATGGTGGCCTCGGCATGAGAAGTGCCAACGTGGATCTGTGCTCTAGAGCGCTGTCTGATCGGCCGATCGAATGCTTCGAGCACATCGAGATGAGCATCCAAGACTAGGCCGCTGACCGGGGCGCCGGGGGAAACGAGAACCGAGCCCCTCTCGATATCATCCCTCGATATGGCGGCGAGGTTGACGGCCGTACGCTGTCCGGCTCCTGCTTGGTCGACCTCGAGTCCATGGACTTGGAGGCCTCTAACTCGGCTGGTGTCCTCGGTCGAATCTCCTGGAGCAATGGCCACCTCACCGCCTTGGGCCATCGAGCCGGAGAGCAGGGTTCCCGTAACGACGGTCCCGAACCCTTTCATGGAGAAGGCGCGATCGATCGGCATGAAAAGGGGGCCGGTTCGGTCTCTTTGCGTTACGTTCCGAGCAGTCTTGGAGAGGGCTTCCAGCAGATCCGGCAAACCGGAGCCATTGGTGGCCGACACGGTGACGATCGGGGCCTCCTTCAGGAAGGTCCCCATCAGAGCTTCGGATATGTCGGATCTGACAAGCTCCTCGAAGTCGGCCCCCAAGGTCTCTAGAAGATCGGCCTTCGTTAGGGCCACTACGCCGCGTTGGATGCCGAGGAGGCGACATACGTCGAGGTGCTCCAGAGTTTGGGGCATCACTCCCTCGTCCATCGCGACTACGAGGAGGACGATGTCGACCCCCGCGGCACCGGCGACCATAGTTCGGACGAAGCGTTCGTGGCCCGGCACGTCGACGAGGCCGGCGCGCCCGAAGCCTGGCAAATCCAGAGCGGCGAAACCGAGATCTATGGTAATGCCTCGCTTGCGCTCTTCCTCGAGGCGGTCCGGATGCACCCCGGTCAAGGCCTCCACCAGGCGTGATTTCCCATGGTCAACGTGACCCGCGGTTCCGATGATTACGTGTTGACTCAAGCTGTTCCTTCTCGGGTATTAACCCTCTTCTCGAGCAGCGTAACGAATAGACTTCATTAGGTGCTCCAATGTTCGAGACTTAACATTGGATGTCGACTTGCCTGCGGGGACCAGAATCCTCTATCGTCGAGAGTGTAGAGTACTTCCCAGCGCAGGACTCGGCCAGCTGATTTCGTCTTCCAAACACCAGGCATCAAGGAAGAAGCCCTTCGGCATGCAAAGTAGAGCAGAAGACAGCTTTCTCGAAAGAGGTTCATCGGTACTTGCGTGCAGCGTTGGGGAGGCTCCATGAACGGCTTATGCGAGCAATGCCAGCTTTTCTTCCCTGTGCCCGATGATTTCGCCCAAGGGGTCCCATACCTGTGCCCCCAATGCCAGGCGACGCTGGTTCCCTTCGAGGAGGATGATTCGTCGGCAAATGGTGCGAGCGAGAGCGCCTCGGCCGCCATCGACGATGACGCAAGGTTGTCGCCCCCGGAGACTGGCTCGGCCGATACGACCGCCGAGAATGGCAAGGGCGCCAAAGTCATCTGGTTTTTCCCTCAACCATCTCCCGAGGTCGAGGCAGCCAGGGCGAGGCGACAGGCCGAAGCTCAAACCGACTCTGGAGATGCGAGCGCGGAGCCTCAAGCTGCACTAGGCGATAGCCTCTTCGAGGGTCTTCATGACGAGGATACCCTCCCGGGGGTTTCCTCGCAGGCGGAGCCGGGCGGCAAAGAGGACGGAGAAGCCCCTCCCCCATGGGCGTCCTCGGAGGAGTCTTCAGCAGCCGCGGCCCAAGAAGACGGCTCCTTGGACTCGAAGGAAGGGACAGCCTCGGGCCGGGGACGCTTCCAGAGCAACTACTCCATGAAGGGGGCGGGCTCGGGGGAGGCGACCAGGGAGGAGCTCCCGATCGGCGCATTCCCGGGCGCTGCACGGCCGCCTCCCGCGCCGGAGGAGGAGCTGCCCGAGCTCGATCTTACGCCAGATGAGGATCTGCCGATAACAAAGGATGTGGGCCCCGCATTGCGGCCTCCTCGAAGGCGCAAGCCTCTGTTTGCCGCCGCCAGCGCCATGTTGGTGCTCGGCGTGGGCGGCTTCTGGGTCTACTCCGGCGGACTCGACACGATACAGTCTTCCCAGGATGACTTCGCGATTGGTGCCGGTGAGCCCGAGTCGACGCTCGTATCAGGCGTTGAGGACGCGGGCGCAGACGAGCCTGACACCGAGGTCGAAGAGGCTTCGGGCACCCTCGATGTCGAAGGAGTCGATTCAGAGGAGACGCCTTCCATTTCGACGGAGCCTCCAGACGAAGCCGAGCCTGCCGGCGATGTCGCGTCCACGCAAGAGGCCCCGCCCGCTCGAGAAGTCGATAGGGTCGAACCCTCGCGACCCCCGGACAGGCGCAAGGTGGCAAAGACCAAGACGGGCACACGGA
>SKWY01000180.1 GCA_007128675.1 Deltaproteobacteria bacterium
CCGGCGCCGCCAGCTGTCCGCCCGCCCAAACTCCCAGCAAGGGAGAAAGCGTGCGGTCGTACTTGAGATTTCCCGCCATCCACGACCCGTTGAGAGCACGACCGTCCGCGTTGTGAAAGATGATTCCCGTCATGCAGGTAAGATTGCTGCTGCCGGCAACGGCACCGATCGTCAGATCCACATAATGTCCTCGAATCGGGGGGGATAGCTGGATCTCTTGCCTATCTCGTTTGTCGGAGAGATTCACGGTCCGACGATAGCGGCCATCGTTCAACACGATTCGAGTAACCCTGTTGTTACTAGAGAATTGATTCTCGCTCCTGGCGTCGCCGGTGACGACTGTAACCTTGTCCGCGTGCACCGAACCCTTGAATCCGATACGCATTCCTTGTCGGCGGGCTCCTCGCGCCCCGCCGTCGACGCACCAAACCGTCGAGTTGTTGCCGTCCAGTAGATTGCCGGGCCAGTAGAGAGCCGGCTGGCCACTCTTATTCGCGTAGTCCTCGGCGCGAACCCATCCCACCCCGGCCCTGCTGGATGCGCTGGCCACAGAGACCACGGCTACGAGGCCGCCAAGAGCGAAGACCAGGCCAATGACCATGCGAGACTTCACGGCAATACGGCGGCGGGCACGCCCCGCCTTCTCACGACGTATCGACGCACGAGCCCGGAGGTCGTCGAGCCTCACGTGAGTTCTCTTCGAGTTCATCATGGACATTGTATCAGGTGCTCATAGAAGGATCAGGAGGGGGCGCTCCCCTTACCCTCGATTCTAACCCCAGCTGGCTTACATGGCGAGATTCCTTAACCCGTGAAAAGCGGAAGTCAGCGAGATTACGAGATTTTACTTGGGTGGAACACCGGCTAGATGGCATCTGCCAAAACGTTGGACTCCGTTTACGGACAGGATATTCAGTGGCAAGTTCCATCAAGAGGAAGCTTCGCGCTCATTTCGGTGATTCGCCAAACGCCTTCGTTCCAACACGAGCACCAGCTTCTGGAGCACGAACGACTCTTGCATCTCGCGGTTTCACACTCCGATCCGCTATTATGAACGACTGTTGGGCCGCACCGAGCCTACCCTCGATCCGCATGGTGACTTGTGCGCGCACCAAACGAATTGACAGCGCTTCGCTCTCGGCTCTACTGTCCCGGCCTGTGGTAGAATGAGCCTTGTGCGGGAATAGCTCAGTTGGCAGAGCATCAGCTTCCCAAGCTGAGGGTCGCGGGTTCGAATCCCGTTTCCCGCTCTCTACGGCCCCGGGAATCAGAGGTTTCCGGGGCTTTCTTTTTGGGGCCGGCGCGGGAGGCGCCGGGCGCTCCCAGAGGCGTCCAGTGGATGCCGTGGCGGTTAGGCTTCTGACGGGCTGAGTGCCGGCCCAAGCATCGAATGGCTATTGAGGCAGTCTTCGCTCGCCGCGCCGAGCATGCTGCATGATGAAGCGCCACTGCTTCCGTGTCACCGGCATCACGGAAAGCCGGTTGCCTCTTTTCACCAAAGGGCAGTCGGCGAGCAGGGGCTGCTCCTTCAGCCACGCCAAGGGTATGGTCTCCTTGAACTTCTCCTCGAAGGCTACGTCCACTTGGTACCACCTGGGGCTCTCGCGATCGCTTTTGGGATCGTGGTACTCGCTGTTCGGGTCGAAGGCCGTATCGTCGGGGTAAGCCTCCTTCTGGATTCTCATCACGCCCACGATGCCGGGCGCACCGATGTTCGAATGATAGAAGAAAGCTAGGTCGCCCGCCTTCATCTCGTCTCGGATAATGTTGCGGGCCTGATAGTTTCGTACTCCCTCCCAAGACGCGGTCTTGTCCCGTTCGAGATCATCGATGCTGAACACATCCGGCTCCGACTTCATCAGCCAATGGGCCATCGCTACTTGTTGCTCCCTTCGCTGAATTTTTCCGCCTCGAGGTCCCAGTGGACCAAGAGACCATCGGCCATCAGGGCGTGTCCGGCATCATCCGGGTGCACCCCGTCAGCCAAAAAGAGCCGCCCCTCGGGCCGGCCAGGATCGAAGCGACTTCTCCAGAAAGCGTCGAGGTCGGCGACCGTCACCCCTCGGTCATGGCCAAGCTCGCGAATCGCATCGTAATAGGCACGGGCCAGCGACTCTTCTCTAGGTAGAGCCAGTGGACTGGAGACCACGAGCCAAGGCCGCACGCCGGCCTCCATCGCTTGGTCGACGATTCCCGCCAGGGATTCCGCGTAGGACGACACAGGGATCCCGCAGAACATGTCGTTTAGCCCAAACTGCACCAGGAGCAAATGCGGCGATTGGGAGAGCATGGCGGGGAGGCGAGCGAGTCCGCCTCTAGCGGTGTCGCCCGGGACCCCTTCGTTTAGTCGCACCAAACTCGTCCTTGGGTGCCTGCTCGCAAGGCCGTTACAAAAGCGATCGAAAAAGCCACGCTCCACCTCCCAGCCGTAGGTTAGAGAGTCGCCGAGCCCGCCGATGCGAAGATCCTCGTTCTTGGAGATGATGTCGAATGGGTTATGCATGAGCCCATCTATCCTAACGGAGTTGAACCCATGTGGCGAAGCGTGGGATCCGTCACGATGCGTACCCAGGCTTCCGGGAAGACGGACTCGATGAGAGTCGTTGCTCTCGGCCAGCCATAGATTCTATGGTGCTGACATCGGGCATTATCCCCCTTTCCCCCCAATCCCCTTCATGGAGCGCATCATGGACAAGCGAATAGCCATTCGCCGCGCACGCCCAGGGCACGGCCGCACTATACCAACCGACACCTCTCAGCTCGGCTTCGGTCGCTATTTTTCCGATCACTTCTTCGCAACCGAATTCGATCCGACAAACGGCTGGCACATGACGCGGATCGAGCCCCAGCGATTCCTACAGCTCGATCCGGCAGCGCTATGCCTCCACTACGGCCAGGAGGTCTTCGAAGGGCTCAAGGCCTATCGAGGAAAGGACCAGGGAATCTACCTCTTTCGTTGGGAGAAGAATGCCGAGCGCATGCAAAACTCGGCTGCCAGGCTGATGATGGAGTCCGTGGACGTGGAGTTCTTCGGTCGCGCCGTCAAGTCATTGGTGCTGCTTGATAAGGACTGGCTTCCAGAAGCTCGATCTTGCTCGCTCTACGTGCGCCCTACCCTCCTGGCCACCGATCCCTTTCTAGGAGTACGTCCAGGCGAAGAGTACGCCTTCTACGTCATCGCGGGCCCGGTGGGCGCTTACTATCCCGAGGGCTTCAACCCGGTGCGCATTTGGGTTTCCGAAGAAGACGTGCGCGCGGTCCGGGGTGGTCTTGGTGAAGCGAAGACGGCGGCAAACTATGCCCACAGCCTGTGCGCTCAGCAGAAAGCCAAGGCGCTTGGCTACTCCCAGGTCCTTTGGCTCGATGCCATCGAGCACAAATGGATCG
>SKWY01000442.1 GCA_007128675.1 Deltaproteobacteria bacterium
CTGATACGTACGGAGAAGTTTCCGATGTATCCTTCTATCGACTCGATCTCGCTGTAAGCAAGAAGCTTGATGCGTGGGTGCTGAGCAACCTCCACCATCCGAGGGGTAAGGATGCATTGGGAACAGTCAAGCGTGGGGAAAGTCTCGGAAAGCTGGCTCATGTGGCCGCCGACCGATGGCTCCTTTTCCACTAAAACCACCTCTCGTCCACCTTCCGCGATGTCGAGCGCTGCCTGAATCCCAGCGATGCCACCTCCTATCACTAGCGCGCGCCGCTTCACCGGAATAGTGATGGGCGATAGAGGAACATTTCGTTTTACTTTTTCAATAATGAAACGAGTTAGGTCGACCGCTTTGTCCGTCGCGGCGAGTCGATCTTCGTGAATCCAGGAGCATTGCTCTCGGATGTTGCCCATTTCACAGAGATACGGATTGAGGCCGGCGCTGGAGGCGGCTTTACGAAATGTCTTCTCGTGCATGTGGGGCGAGCAGGCGGCGACAACCACGCCAGTCAACCCTTTTTCCTCTATCGCGCGTTTGACCAGGGTTTGGCCCGGATCGGAGCACATGTACTTGTAATCGACGGCATGAGCCACTCCAGGAAGCTCGCCACATGCTTTCGCGACCTTCTCGCAGTCGACCGTGCGTGATATATTCTCACCGCAGTGACAGACGAATACACCGATTCGGGTCATTGGTCAGCCTCCCCCGTGGTGACATTCTTCTGCTCTTCGATTTCGGGAAGGCACGAAGTAATCTTTTCGGTGGTTACGAAATGGCGGTCTAGTCCCAGTTCCAAAGGACCTTCTCCCAGAGCCAGCCCGACGACCTGCGAGAGAAATAAAATAGGTAGAGTAGTCGGGTCTTCGGCACGCTTGGCAATGGCTTTCTGCCGAAAGTCCAGGTTGGAGTGGCACATTGGGCAGGCCACGACCAACAGGTCGGCTCCGGCATCTCTGGCATCCTCGAGGATGGTTCTCGAAAGACGCACGACCGAGCTGGTACGTGAAAGGGAAAACCCGCCTCCGCAGCAGTCCAGTCGCCTGTTCCAGGCCACTGGAGTAGCCCCCGTAGCCTTGACCACATCTTCCATGGAGCTTGGCATCTCCACGTCGTCGAGGTCGGTTAGCTCCTTGGGGCGCGCCAAGAGACAGCCATAATAGCAGGCGGCCTTCAGGCCCTTGAGTGGCCTAACCGTCTTTTCGCGGATCGTAGCCTTCAGGTCTTGAAGCAGCTTGACGATGGATAGGACGTTGACATTCGTTTGAATCGGCCGGCCCGTTGCATTCTCCACGGCGCGTGCGATCTTCGGATCTTTTCGAAGCTCGTGACGAGCCGCTGCCAGTCGGTTGAAGCAGGCCGCGCACGGTGCGAGTACCTGCTCATGGCCTTGCTCGGCTGCCAGAGCGAGGGTGCGGGCTGGTAGCGCAACTCCTAGAAGGTGATTGGTGGCATGGGCGGAGGTTGCCCCGCAGCAGGCCCAGTCCTCTATCTCGAAAAGCTCGACACCGAGCGCGCCCGTCATCGCCAAGACGCTCTCGGCATACTCTCTGGAGGTGGCATGCAGTGAGCAGCCAGGGAAATAGCCAACTCTCATGAGTTCCTCCGCTCACCATTATTGGACGCACCATCGAGAGGAGGGCTGCCTTGCCTTCCGTTTCCCGAGCTTTCTTCTTCGATGGTGGCGCTGGCAGGATGGACAGTCCCCTTGCCATCCGTTTCGTGGGTGTCTGCTCCGGAGTCTTCGGGCGATGAGGAGTCGTGAGGCGCGCTCTCGAGACAGGTATCGAATATGCGTCTAATCTCCTTGATGCGGGTTATCCGTACGGGAGCCAGAGCAAGCTTCCCCCGACTGAGCATGCCCGGAACGGAGAGGACATCCGAGAAGAGAGCTCCGCTTCGCATCTTGTAGCCCGCCACGAGTCCGAACTCGAAGATTCGACCGGAACGGCGAATCTGGTTGAGAAAAGAGCGGTGAAAGGCCTCAATTTTGCGGGGCGGGTCGGCTAGACCCTCATTCCATGCAATCTCCCTAAGGGCGTCGATTATGCGGGCTGGATCGCACTCGTTTGGACACCTAGCCGTGCAGGTCTCGCAGGTCAGGCATAGCCATATGGACTGGCTCGAAAGGAGCTCGCCGCGCCTGCCTTGCTGCAAGAGGCGGAGTATGTCGTGTGGCCTAAGCTTGCTTTCCACCGCCATGGGACAGCCTGCCGAGCACTTGCCACACTGGTAACAAGAAGCAGGGTTTACTCCGGTTGCTTCACTGACGCTCCTGGCAAGCGACCGATTTTGACCCTCTAATCGTGATTTCCCGTCCTTGGACAAAGCGCTCTCCTCTTTCTTCGGCAACCACTATGGACCATGTACGTCAACTATCCGCGCCCCATATCTACTCCTGATGGAGAACGGTTCGCAAAGCAAGCCCCCCCCCATCTAGACCCGGTTGCCGGCGTGTCAATCTATTGAAGGCCGTTCAGTCCCTGCGAGTAGGGTCCCTACCTGATATCCCCTAAACTTCCAAGAACAATCCCGTTGTCGAGGCCATGTTTTTCGGCTCAGGTTCCTTGTTCGTGAAGAAGGCCGGCGAAGGTGCTGTTGGGACCGGTCAAGAGGTGTGCCTTCGAACCGGCCTTCTCTCGAAAAAGGGGTTTTGCGCCAACTATGTCTCACTTGGCGCTTTGAGCCCCTGGCGCTCGCAGGCAAACCCCTAAGCTGACGTAATTCCTTGCGATTGCTTCGCTCGAGGACTCGGGTGACCGCGTGGGTATTCCGGCGAAGAAATGGCTTGACACCGAATGTGCCGGTCGCTATGTTGGGTCGTGATTGAATTCACAGCGCCCACTTTTTCACAGCAATTTCTTGTCAGGCGGGATTGCATTCCGATCATGCCGAGCCCAGAGCGTACAGTCGGAAGGTTGAGTCTCTACCGGAGACTGCTTCAGGCAGAGCAGGACAGGGGAGTCACCAATGTGTTCTCCCATCAGCTCGCGAGCCTGGCCGGGGTTACCGCCGCGCAGATTCGCCGGGATCTCACGCATGTGGGTTATACTGGCAGCCCCAGGCTGGGGTACTCGGTTGGGGAGCTCAAGGACGCGATCGAGGCCTACCTGACCCCGGCCGGTGAGGAGCGGCTGGCCTTGGTGGGGGTTGGGAACCTCGGCCGCGCGCTCCTGGATCATTTCAGTGGACGGCATAGGCGCCTTTCCATCGAGGCGGCTTTCGACAAGAACCCTGAGAAGGCTGGTCGGGTGATACTGGGTTGTCGTTGCTATCCGATGGATGAGCTGGAGGAAGTCCTCCGGCGAGAAGGGATCGTGGCGGCGATAATTGCCGTGCCAACCGATCAGGCGCAAGACGTGGCGGATGCCTTGATGCTGGCGGGTGTCACGGGAATTCTGAACTTCGCGCCGATTTCGTTGCGAACTAGGCGTGGTGTCTATTTGGAGAGCAATGATCTGACCATGGCGATCGAGAAGGTTGCTTTCTTTGCCAGAGAGCAGTCGACGTCCGCCCGCATGGCGACTAGAGCGAGGTGATTTCGTGAGTGAGAATGCGAAGAAGGTTGGGGCTATTCTGGATAAGTATTCCCACGCTGGACGGGATGCTTTGATACCGATATTGCAGGAGATTCAGGAAGCGCTCGGCTTTCTTTCGAAGGATGCCATTGCGCAGACGGGAAAGCGCCTGGGTCTGCCGGCGAGCAAGATCTATGGTGTGGCGACCTTCTACAACCAGTTTCGCTTTCAACCGAAGGGTCGTCACCATATCACTATCTGTAGAGGGACCGCCTGTCATGTAAAGGGATCCGACAAGGTTCTCGATAGCGCATGCTCTACATTGAAGCTACAGCCAGGACAAACATCTCGAGATCGGATGTTCAGCCTCGAGACCGTGGCTTGCATGGGAGCTTGTGGGCTTGCTCCGGTCATTACGATAAATGAGGAGTTCAATGCGAAGGTGAACCCAAGAAAGATTGTTCGCCTTGCTCAGGACTGCAAAGAGCATTCGACGGAAGAGAAGAAATGAAGCTTGTGGAGCAAGATTCGAGGGCTTTGCGGCCCATGGGAATAGACGAGCCGAGTTAGGCACCGGTCTATTCGCTCGCAGAGCAGTTACAGAAAAGTAATCAGGGATTCGGCAATGACTAAGACGACACCATCCGAGGTTACCGAGGGTTGCTGGCCAGGGGCACGGCCCGTGAACGACGATTTGACAAGATGGCTGCCCAGAGGTCCACTTGCGATTGAAAGGGAAACACAATCGCCAAGTATACCCTCCGTGCTCTCCGGCCTTCGCCGAGAGCAGGTCGAAAAGCCGGTGATCTTTCTTGGCACGGGCACCTGTGGTTTGGGCGCGGGCGCTGGTAAGACTTTGGCGGCCGTACGTCAGCACGTCGAGAGTAACGCCATTGACGCCGATATTGTCGAGGTCGGTTGCATAGGGGTTTGCTCCGAAGAGCCCATCCTGGATGTCCAGGTTCCTGGACGGGCAAGGATCAGCTTCGGCGGGGTTTCCGAGGAGAAGACGGCGACGCTTCTTTCTTCTGCTTTGGCCGGTTCCCTCGACGGTGTTCCAGGCGAGATGATTCTAGGTCAGCACAGTCACGGTGATGCCGTGCCATGGGAAGGCGTTCCGTTACTCGATGAGCACCCTTTCTTCGCTCCACAAAGGAGAGTAGTTCTCTCAACCAGCGGTATCATCGATCCAGCCAACATAGACGAGTACATTGCGTGGGGTGGATACTCGGCGCTTGCGAGGACTCTTCGTGAATCCACGCCGAGCGAGGTATGCGATCTCGTCGAGAAGAGCGGGCTTCGTGGACGAGGTGGTGGAGGGTTTCCGACAGGCCGAAAGTGGAAGTTCGCCCTTCAAGCCGAGGCGGATCAGAAGTACCTGATATGTAACGCCGACGAGGGCGATCCGGGCGCCTTCATGGACCGTGCCGTCGGAGAGAGCGATCCGCACCGCCTGCTCGAGGGCATGGTCATCGCCGCCTATGCGATAGGTGCGACCAAAGCGTACATATACATTCGTGCCGAGTACCCGCTTGCTATCGAGAGGTTGAAGGTCGCCATCGCCGATGCGAAGGAGTACGGGCTGCTCGGACAGAACATTCTGGATAGCGGCTTCGATGTAGACATCGTGATCAAGATGGGAGCTGGAGCGTTCGTATGTGGGGAGGAGACGGCTCTCATCCACAGCATCGAGGGCAAGCGAGGCATGCCGCGTCCGAGGCCGCCGTTCCCGGCTGCCCGTGGGGTTTTTGGAAAACCCACGATCATCAACAATGTCGAGACCCTAGCCAATCTACCGCTGATTTTGGATCGAGGCGCCGAATGGTTTGCTGGGCTCGGAACCAAAACATCGAAGGGAACAAAGGTCTTCGCGCTGTCGGGAATGGTTCGGCGTACAGGACTCGTCGAGGTTCCGATGGGAACCACTCTTCGTGACGTCGTCTTCGAGATCGGTGGAGGAATGGCCGGCAACAAGCCCTGCAAAGCGGTGCAGATTGGTGGCCCCTCGGGAGGATGCGTGCCGGAGGCTCATCTTGATCTCCCGACCGACTACGAGGCTCTCAAGGAGTTCGGCACCATCATGGGATCCGGCGGATTGGTCGTGGTCGACGAGGGCACGTGCATGGTGGACTTCGCCAAGTTCTTCATGGAGTTCATTCAGTCGGAAAGCTGCGGCAAGTGTATTCCGTGTCGGGAGGGCACTGGCCGTATGCTGGAGATTCTGAAGGCTCTTTGCAGACCTCGAAAGGGAGAAAAGGAACTGGACGCCCTGCTTCGACTACAGGGCATCATGAACCTTCAGAAGCTGGGTGAGACGATCAAGGACACGAGCCTTTGTGGGCTCGGACAGACCGCGCCCAACCCTGTTCTGAGCACGCTGCAATGGTTCCGGGACGAGTACGAGGCGCACGTGTACGAGCGTAGCTGTCCAGCCGGTGCCTGCAAGGAGCTAGTTGGAGTACCATGCCAGACCGCATGTCCCGTTGGCACGGAAGCCTGGCGATATGTCGCCCACATCTCGAGGGGCGAGTACAACGAGGCCTATCAGGCCATCCGCTCCGCCAACCCGCTTCCCTCTACATGCGCGCGCGTTTGTCATCATCCCTGTGAGTCGATCTGTCGCGCGGGCGCTACCGGTGGTGATCCCATTGCGGTGCGTACGCTGAAGAGGTTCGTGGTCGAGCAGGTGGACCCCAGCACGTTCGCACCGGTGGTTCTGCCCGCGGGCCCCAAGGCAAAGAAGGTGGCGGTAGTAGGTGCTGGCCCATCGGGCTTGGCCGCGGCCAACTCGCTTTCGCTCTTGGGACATAGGGTTACCGTTTTCGAGAAGGAGAATAGGCCTGGCGGAATGCTAGTTGGGGCCATCCCTGCCTACAGGTTGCCGAGAGATCTCTTGGCCAAGGAAATCGACGCCCTTCTGAATGAGAATATCGAGGTGAAGTATGGCTGCATGCTAGGCAAGGACATCACTATCGATGGTTTCATGAAGGATGGCTTCGATGCGGTATACGTGGCGACAGGTTCTCACAAGAGCAAGAGGCTAGGTCTCGATGGCGATACGGCGGACGGCGTGATATCGGGCATCGAGTTTCTCAACGCCTTCAATCTTCGCGAGAAGCAGCTGGCCAGCGGTCGTGTCGGGATAATCGGCGGAGGTAACAGCGCCATAGACGCGGCGAGAGTCGCAATCCGCCAGAAGGACGTCGAGAAGGTGACGGTCTTCTATAGGCGAACTCGTCGGGAGATGCCGGCATACGCCGAGGAGATTGAAGCGGGCTTGGAGGAAGGAGTCGTCATCGAGGAGCTCGTAGCACCACTTTCGCTATCGATAGAGAAAGGTAAGCTCTCCAAGGTTCGCTTCCAAAGAAACAAGCTGGGTGCGCCAGATTCTTCAGGCAGGCGAAGGCCAGTGCCGATTGATGGCAGCGAGTATGATGTGGAGCTTGATACGCTTATTGTCGCCATCAGCGAGGAGCCGGATCAGATGGGTATCGACGGCCTGCGGCGTACCCGGTGGGGCACGATCGAGATCAATCCGGAAAGTTATCTCACGGATATACCGGGTGTCTTCGCCGGCGGCGATGTTGTCACCGGGCCGAGTACGGTCATTGATGCGCTTGCTGCAGGGAAGAACGTGGCCGTGATGATTGATCGATATCTTCGGGGCAGTGCTTTGAGAATACTGCCCAAGGTCATGCTGCCCACGACATATGTAGCTCCAGTGGACATCGATTTGGACGAGAGTGGAGCGGAGGGACCGGAACGTGTACGTGCACCACATTTGGTGGTTGCAAAGCGGAAGGGAACCTTCACGGAGGTAGAGCAGTGCATTACGGAGCAGGCCGCGGTTTGCGAGGCTCGCCGCTGCTTGCGGTGCGACCTTGGCTTCACGCAGCCCGACTGATTTTCGGGAGAAGACATGGTCTGCGTCTGCCTCCGGCGGGAGGATGCGGAGACGGCGTGGAACGAGCTGGATACGGGAATTACGGAGACACCGAAGATGATAGGTATCGAAGCTGACGGAAGAGCGATTGAGGCAAAGGCCGGGGAGACGATCCTGACGGCGCTGCGTCGAGAAGGCATCCATGTTCCGACTCTTTGTCATATGGAGGGGCTAGAGCCCAGCGGAGCTTGCCGGCTCTGCGTGGTCGAGATCGAGGGAGCCGGCGGTATGGTCCCGGCTTGCTCTTACCCGGTTGCTGACGGGATGAAGCTCAAGACTTGCTCCACACGGGTGCTCGAAGCCCGGAAGACAATAGTCGAGCTTCTTCTGAGCAATCATCCCGACGACTGCTTGTACTGCGTTCGTAGTGGCAAGTGCGATTTGCAGAACCTGGCCGTGGACCTGGGGGTCAGGCAGAGGCGTTACCAGCAGCCTCGGGCGATCCGGCAAGAGATGGATGTTTCCAGTCCCTCCATCGTGCGTGATCCCTCGAAGTGTATCCTTTGTGGCAGGTGCGTCAGGGTGTGCGAGGAGGTGCAGAGCGTATCGGCAATCGATTTCGTAGGCAGGGGATCTAGAGCCCAGATTGGGCCGGCCTTCGGCGGAGGATTGAATCTATCGAGCTGCATCAACTGTGGACAATGTATAGTAGTTTGTCCGACCGGCGCGCTGGCGGAGAAGTCCAACGTCCAAGATGTGCTGGCCGCGCTCGCCGATCCCGAAAAGACCGTCGTTGTTCAACATGCTCCCGCCGTCTCGGTATCTCTCGCCGAGGAAGCCGGCCTGAAGCCTGGGTCGGATATTGATGGCAGGATGGTGGCCGCCCTTCGCAGAGTCGGCTTCGATTGGGTCTTCGATACTTCGTTCACCGCCGATCTGACCATCATGGAGGAGGGTAGCGAGCTTGTCGAACGTGTGAAGACCGGCGGCGTTTTGCCCATGCTTACGAGCTGCTCGCCCGGCTGGATCAAGTTCGTCGAGAGCTTCTACCCGGACTTCATGCCCAATGTCTCTACCTGCAAGAGCCCGCAGCAGATGATGGGAGCGCTCATCAAGAGCTTTTTTGCCGAAAGAGAAAAACTGGACCCCAAGAATATCGTCAGCGTCTCGATCATGCCGTGTACGGCCAAGAAGTTCGAGTGCTCTCGACCGGAAATGTCCAACAACTATACGCCCGACGTGGACTACGTACTTACGACGCGCGAGCTTGGGCAGCTGATAAGAATGTTTGGTCTCGACCTATCGGGGCTGGAACCCGAGGCCGCGGATTCTCCATTCGGAGAGCGTTCATCGGCAGGGAAGATCTTTGGAGCCTCGGGAGGGGTGATGGAGGCCGCGGTACGCTCGGCCCACTTCCTTTTGACCGGAAAAGAGCTGGAAGAGCTTCGAATCCAGCCGCTGCGAGGGTTGAACGGAGTGAAGGAGCTTCGAGCGAACATAGGTGGAGTCGAGATTGGAGCCGCGGTCGTCAGTGGTCTAGGTAATGCTCGCAACCTGCTCGATCAGGTGCGAGCTGGTCGTGATGATCTGCATTTCATTGAGGTCATGACCTGCCCTGGCGGATGCATTGCCGGCGGCGGCCAGCCGATTGGTGCCGATTCCGACGCCGCGCGCCTGCGAATGAAATCTCTTTACAATATCGACCAAGAGGCCCAACTTCGTGTTAGCCACAAGAATCCCTGGGTTATTCGATTGTACGAGGAGTACCTAGGAAAGCCTCTTGGAGAGAAGAGCCACAAGCTTCTTCATACGAAGTACTGCGAGCGAGACGTACCGGTGTAGTAAATGGAACTTCGTGATATGTCGCGGCGTCTTGCTTTGAAGGCGGATCCGCGTTTGGCTTTCTGAATCAGGAAGACAAGGCGAGAGGGCAATGGAAACCAAGAAGAAGATTCTGATAGTCGACGATGATGAGGATGTGATCGAGCAGCTCTCCATTATTCTAGAAGGAGCGGGCTACGAGGTGCATGCCGCTGGAGGCCAGGCGGAGGGAGAGGAACTCCTTCTTTCCGTGAGGCCTGACCTGGCAATCTTGGATCTCATGATGGAGGAGATGGATTCGGGCTTCGTGCTCTCCCATTACGTAAGAAAGCTATACCCTGATGTTCCGATCGTTCTCTTGACAGCTGTTACCGCGGCCACAGGCCTCTCTTTCGCCAGTACTTCGCCGGATGCGAAAGAATGGGCGAAGGTGGACCAGATCATGGATAAACCCGTTCGCTCGGAACAGATTAGGACTCTCGTCGAGCGTCTTCTTTCCGAGCGCCGAAAAGAGCCAGCGACCTCGGAGGGTGGCTCGAAGTAGAGGATGAGATGTCTGCTCCCCAGCTAATCAAGACAATTAGGGAGCGCTGTCGAGTCTGCTATACTTGTGTTCGGGAGTGCCCGGCCAAGGCAATACGAATCGCGGAGGGCCAGGCCGAGGTCATCTCCGGCCGCTGTATTGGATGCGGCAATTGCCTTTGCGTTTGCAGTCAGGGAGCCAAGAGTGTGCTCGACTGCAAGGAAGGCGCGAAGGCCGTGCTTGGCGGCAAGAGGCCGGTGGCGGCCTTGCTTGCTCCTAGTTTTCCGGTCGAGTTCACGGAATACAAGTGGCAAGAACTCGTGGGTATGATCCGGGGTCTTGGATTCGCCAGCGTACACGAGGTGGGGTTTGGTGCCGATCTCGTGGCACTGCATTATCGCCGGTTGCTGAACAAGGAGGATGGAAGACGATACATAGCCACCAGCTGTCCCTCGGTGGTGGGCTATGTCGAACGCTATCATCCCGAGCTCATCGACTGCCTCGCTCCGATCGTTTCTCCAATGGTGGCGATGGCAAGGGTGTTGCGTCGTTTGAATGGTGATAAGCAGCGTTTCGTCTTCATTGGCCCCTGCGTGGCCAAGAAGGGCGAGGCGGTCGACAGATCTATCGAGGGGGAGATTGACGCGGTTCTGACCTTTGGAGAGCTTCGAGATCTCTTCGATGAAGCTGGGATAAGACCCGAATCGGTGCCCACTATGGAACTCGATGGCCCTATGGCCGGACGTGGTGCGCTTTTTCCGATCAGCCGAGGATTGTTTCAGGCTGCGGATATTCGTGAAGATCTTTCCGATAATCTCGTTGTCGCGGCAGACGGCCGAACGGACTTTCTCGAGGCAATGAAGGAGTTCAGCTCCGGAGACCTTCAGGTGAGGCTACTGGAGGTCTTGGCTTGCAAAGGCTGTATTTCTGGTCCTGGAGTGCGACGCGACGAGCCTCTTTTCAGTCGGCGAAGGAGAGTCAGCGACTTCGTGCGGAACCGGGAGGAGGTTTTCGATCGTGAGGCTTGGTCCAGACAGCTCCGTCAGCTCTCCGATCTGGATTTGAGTCGCGGCTACACATCTCGTGACGTTCGCACACAAACGCCGCGACGGGACGAGATACGAGGGATCCTGGCGCGAATGGGCAAGGCGACCGACGAGGACGAACTCAATTGTGGTGCTTGCGGATACGAGACTTGTCGGGAGCATGCGGTGGCCATCTATGAGGGACTTGCCGAGACCGAAATGTGCCTTCCGTACACGATTGACAGATTGCATGTCGCTGTTGACAACCTGGCCGAGTCCAATCGACGTCTGGCTACTACCAGGGAAGCCTTGGCGCACTCCGAGAAGTTGGCCAGCATGGGGCAGCTGGCGGCTGGAATTGCCCATGAGGTCAACAATCCTCTTGGAGTAGTCCTGATGTACGCTCATCTCATGCACGACGAGCATTCCGACGACCCTCGTATTCGAGAGGATCTGGAGACGATCACGCGAGAGGCGGATCGTTGCAAGAAGATTGTTGCAGGCTTGCTCGACTTCGCCAGACAGACGAAGGTGCTGCGTCAGGGGACCGATATTCGCTCCATCGTGGAACGTACTCGTCGAGCCTTACCCCCGCCGATGGGTGTAGAGGTTCTTGTCGAGCATGAAGTCGAAGATGCCTTCGTCGAGGTGGACGGAGATCAGATTGCACAGGTTCTGACGAACCTCATAAGCAATGCCTATGGCGCCATGAGTAAGGGAGGTGCGGTCACGATTCGAACCGAGGGAGACGAGCATGAGATGCAAATCAGCGTGTCCGACACCGGAGTGGGGATACCCAAGGAGAACACAGCCAAGGTCTTCGAACCCTTCTTCACGACAAAGCAGATTGGCAAGGGCACGGGGCTCGGTCTCGCCGTTACTTATGGAATCGTGAAGATGCACAACGGGGATATTCGGATTCACTCCAACGCAGAGCCGGCACTCGGACCGACCGGCACCGAAGTGGTGGTTACATTGCCCAGACGTGCGCCCGAAGGCGCGGGAGGAGGCCCATGAACGACGAAGCACTGAAGCTGATGATCGTCGACGATGAGCCGGGGATGCTGGCGGGTGCAAGTCGAGCTCTTCGTGATTTCACCGTTGATCTCGCCGACGAGGTCGTGGGAAAGGTGCGCTTCGAGATTGTCTGTGTCGGTGACGGGGAGACGGCTCTTCGCAATATCGATGATGACCCGCCGGATATAGTGCTTCTCGACTACAAGCTGCCCGGCGTAAGCGGCATGGATGTTCTGCGTGACCTGGCGGAACGCCAACCCGACATCTTGCCCATCATGATCACCGCGTATGCGACGCTAGAGACGGCGGTCATGGCGACGAAGAGGGGAGCGTACGACTTTCTTGCAAAGCCCTTTACGCCAGCCGAGCTGAAGAATGTGGTGGAGAAGGCTGCTCGTCACATTGTTCTGGCTCGCAGAGCAAGACAGCTAGCAGAAGAAAGGCGCAGGGTTCGATTCGAGTTCATTTCAGTTCTTGCTCACGAGCTGAAGTCACCCCTGAACGCGGTGGAGGGTTATTTGCAGGGAATACGCGAGCGAGTAGCCGGCGAGGAGCTGGGTTCTTATGACAAGCCGATAGAGCGGAGCCTGCTTCGTGTCGAGGGGATGAGAAAACTCATATACGACCTGCTCGATTTGACTCGTATCGAGAGCGGAGAAAA
>SKWY01000441.1 GCA_007128675.1 Deltaproteobacteria bacterium
CTTCTCGTAAGCTTGTTAGCGAACGTCTTGATCACACTGCAATCGTAACGCGTCACGTGACACGTCGGTTACGCCCGCCTCAAACCAGCACAGCGAGCCGGCGCTGAGCCCGGCGAGCAGGTAAGAATTGTAGCAGCGTGACGTCGACAAGAACACTCGGAGCCGTGATGGCTCTCGCACGGGTATTGCAGGAAGCAGGCATAGAACCTGCTCCGAAGCGCCGCAAGAGCATGTCCTGAAAGACCTTCATAGAATCTCACTTTGGATGCATCGCGGCCATCGACACCTTCACGGTCGAAGTGCTCACCTTCGCAGGCCTCGTCCGCTACCACGTCCTCTTCGTAATCGACATCGCAGCGAGGCGCGTGGAGATCGCCGGCGTCACGAAGAGCGGCCCCACCAAGGCATCGGGAACGTGATCATCGATCCGTCGGCGCAGGCCGTCAATGACGACAGCGAGATCGTGTGCTCGGGGCGCCTTGGTGGCGTGCTGAAGCATTTCCATCGGTCGGCGGCATAGCGGAGACCCGCTCTTGCTCTGCCTTCCGCAGCAGAGAGCCGGAACGCCCGAAGTTTATCGATCGTGCGCCAGAAACCGATATCGAAGTCGGCCGGACCTCCGGCATCTTGACGAGCGCAGCCCTGATCCCGGCCGAGAACCTCGGTCATCGTGTTTGACCAGAGCCTTGATTGGTGCGGATGAGAGCTTCATAGGTCTCGGCCGACTATTGAGACAGGGCGCGATTCCGATCGCCAAGAACACCGAGCAACCTTTGTTCGAACCCTTCGAACAGCGGCTCAGTGCTCGATTATGCTCGTCCGAGAATTGGGACAGGGCGCAGGACCGGGCGGCAGTGGGTTCTGAGTCTTGTAGAACCCAACTTCCTCGCCGGAGAGCAGCGGTACGCGACGCAGTCAAGTGCTGGCGCTGGCGAAAAACCCTGGCTAGTATGGCCTATACGCGGCATTCGATTATAAGTTGATTGTTTTCATCTGCCCTTAATGAGCTCGGCAGTAATAGAATGCTAAACTTCAAAGCGGTCCCGGCTATAATGGCAGGCCGTCTCTTTCAGTGTTTGTCCGCGCCCCGGACAGACTTCCATGTTCATGGAGTTAATATGTTTAATCAATTCAACACACTGAATTTGTTTATTTACTTTGTTGCCGTCCTTTCGGTATTAGTCCTGCACATATCCTGTGGAGAAAAAGAGAAGTGCACAGCCTTCAACTGTCCTCAAGGATGCTGTGAAGGTGAATTGTGCATGGAAGCATCAGCGGAAAACTGCGGACGGGAGGGCTCTGAATGCGTGGACTGCACTGCCGATCCCCGCTCCGATTCCTGCCTCAACGGCAGATGTGTCTGCCAGGGCGAAGGCACAAGATGTCATGAAGGAGCTGCTTGCGATGCCGACGGCTGCTCCGATACAGCCTGTGTTCCCTCCTGCGAGGGGCAATGTCCGGGGTCTCCTGACGGTTGCGGCGAACTCTGCACCATCAACGATTGCGATGGCTGCTGTGATAATTCCACATGTATTGCCACACCTTCCGACAGCTTCTGCGGCATCGAAGGCTCCGAATGCGTGGACTGCACCTCTTTCGGCCTTGTATGCGGCCATGAAGGAACATGCAGAGAAGCAAATATAAACGATGCCCGATTTGTGCAATATTCATATCCTCAAGCAATGGCGCCTTCAAGCACCGAGCCGGTAACTCTTACATTTCAAAATATCGGCACCACTGTATGGACCAAGGAGTCCGAATACTTCCTCGGATCACAAAGTCCGCAGGATAATTATGTCTGGGGAATGAACCGGGTTTTTCCGGGTGCAAACGAATCTGTTTCTCCCGGAGAAACGATAGAATTTCATTTCCAGATAACGGCTCCCTCTTCTCCGGGCACTTATGATTTTCAGTGGAGAATGGTAAAGGAGCACGTGGAATGGTTCGGAGAATTTTCACCCCACACATCCATAACGGTTGGATCATTCCAGGTTTGTGAATCCATCCGTGTTCTTGCAGGAACTGATATCGATGCATCTACCGGCATCCAGACATGCATCAACGGCACACCATACCGGCAGATTCTGGAGCTTCCTGCCGGAGTCTATCGCATTGACAGTCAGATTGACATCGGTGTGAACCCCATCATTCTCCGCACGGAAGACAAAGCCGTGCACATGCCGAGGTGCTCATTCGAAAACCATGACTGTGCTGAACTGAAGGCATCTCCTGAATTCTACGATGAATCGGGCATTCTTCGCATCATAAGTTCCGGTTCCGAAGTGCATCATATAGTAGTCAACGGCAACATGGAAAATCGAAGACCGCCCAATCCTGCAGGAGTTCAGTGCCAGGCTCACAACAACAGGTATGGCTACAACATACAGATGCTTTGCGACAATTGCATGCTAACAAACTCCGTCACGAAGAATGCTCTCTGCGGCACAGGAGTTGAACTAAACGGAGTCCGCACTAATGTCCAGGTACTGAATAACACTATTTCTCATAACGGAATACATAATATGGAGGGATTATGGGCAGATGGACTGACTGTGCATGATGCCATAGATTCCATCTTCAGCGAGAACCATGCTGTTGACAACACTGATATTGATATCATTTTCGGAGGTTGTCAGAACTGCCTTATTCAGAACAATTCCATATGGCATTCCGAATCCTTTGAGAATTCGGCTTTTGCCGCCCTGATGCTTCATGCCTGGCCTACTACGAGCGGTAACTTTCACGGAACCATAACTTCAGACAATCATATTGATTGCGGACCTCATCGACAATGCGGAATAGGTCTCTACATCGGTTCACACGCCTGGTACATTGCAGACACCTTTGGCGGCATCGTTCGGGACAACACCATTCTCAATGCTCAATTCGGCCTTCTAATTGATGATGCCTTTGATATGGCGGTTTACAATAATCCTGTAAGCAACAGCGATTCCACCACCATTACCAGTTGCGGACCTAAATCAGCTTATGATTACGGAATCGGACTGGATTCACATAGCATTGACACTTCCGGCGATACTTTGGGGGCAGTATATCATCCGGTTGATTTCGATGGCTGTATACCAAACTGGTGGCAGTGAGAAGTGAACCGCCCCGGGATACCCAAAGACTCGTTAGATGAGGTCAGGCAGCCATTTCTTGACTCCCGTCCTGAAGGCGATCGAGCCATATTCTGGCACTCGAGAGTGAGGGCGCTATCCTCGATGGATGTCGCCTAACCCCGCCCTGTCCCAAAAAGTCGATCGAACCATATTCTGGCACGCGAGAGTGAGGGCGCTATCCTCGATGGATGACGCCTAACTCCCTGCAATTCCTCATTCTTACTGCAGCCGGCTGGCTCAATCGGCAACAACA
>SKWY01000411.1 GCA_007128675.1 Deltaproteobacteria bacterium
ACATGAAGAACAGCCGATAGACGAAGCGGATGGGCAGAGGCTTGCCTTCCCGGCCCTGTCCCGGTTAGCTTCTGTCGTGCATGGTCCACCTAGACCCGCGCCTCAAGACGGAGAGAAGGGACTATTTCTGGCGGGCAGAGCCTTAATCAGAACGGCACTGGAGTTGCTCGAGATACTCTTTCAATTGGAAGCGGCATGCAAGGATTCGCAAAAGCCCTGAGCCTCGTGACCGCCTTTGCCCTCACATCGTGCAGTGGCGACTCTGTAATTTATCTCTTCGATGGTTACGTGCCATCGCTCGAAAGAAATATCACCGTCACCGACCTTCTATTCTTCGAAAGCAGCTACGAGCACATCGTAAGCGGAAACGAGGACTACTCCACCACATTTGACGGAAGCGATACGCGATTCATCAACTGGGAAGTCCGTATGGAGCACCCTCCGATGGACCAGGATCAGGAGTTCAGAATCCAGAGCTCTTACCTCAACAAGAATGGCACCCCCGTTGGAATGACGCGGCATACGGGGATGATCGAATCGCATTGGGACTACTCCTACCACGGAACCGGCTACGGCGACGAGCATAGGCGCTTCTGGAGATACTATTCCGGCCGCTTCACGGTCGAGATATTCATCGACGACACGCATATAGGCACCGGGTCATTCAGGGTTCGATAGACTCTCCATGGAATCTCGTTTCTTGTACAGGCTTCAGCGCCATCCCTCGAATGCCCATCTCTCCATTCTCGATTGCGTGTCTCTCGATGGCTCCCGCGGCTTTTTGTGGGCCGCATGGGCATGGAGCATTTGCCCATACGGCTCTGTCTAGCACCCTCTTCGGATTGCCCACCTGGATCCCACTAGCGTGCCACCCCTATCTATCGAATCTTTCCTTCAACCTCTCACCTCATAGCCCGCATTCGCTGTAATATGGGCCTCCCCCATGGCTCGTCCCCTGATAATCGCCGTAACTAGTGCCGGCAGTGGCATAGCGCAGTCGATCATAGACTCCTGCCGCTCGTCCGATCTTCCTCTCACTCTCATAGGTCTCGACCAGAACCAGCTGGCCTATGGCCTCTACGATTGCGATGAGCGAGTAGTATCCTCTCCAATCACCGAGCCCGGCTTCCTCGAGAACCTTCTTGCGACCTGCGAGGAGCATGAGGTCGATCTCTTGATTCCCGCGCTCGATCCGGAGCTGATGCTCCTCTCCAGCGCAGCGGCGCGCTTTCGCGCCAAGGGCACCGAGGTGCTTGCCGCCCCGCCGGCCTTCGTTTCCTTGTGCCGAGACAAGCTCGCCTGGGCCAGGGAGTTCTCTTCCAAGACCGGCATCGTGCTTCCCGCCTACGAGGCCAACGAGGCGAAGGCCGCCCTCGAGTCCGGCATGCTCGAGCTGCCCCTCATCGCAAAGCCAAGGGGCGGCTCCGCCTCATCGGGAGTAGCCATCCTGACCAAGGAGCATGAGCTGGATGGGCTCGGCGGCGAGATGATCGTCCAGCAGCACGTCTTGCCACATTCCGGCGATCCGAACCGCCGGCTGCTCGAAGAGGCCGCCTTGGCCGGCCGGCACCTGCAGCTATCGGAGCTATCTCTTCAGCATGTCTTCTCACATGAAGGAGAGCTGGCCGCCAGGATGGCCTCTTTGAACAAGCTCAAGGACGGCGTTCCTATCGAGGTCTGCCCTTTCGACTACGAGGTGCTAGCCGACACTCTCGACCCACTGATCGACCTACTCATCCATCATGGGGCGCGGGGGCCCGTGAACCTTCAGGCTCGCCTCACGGACGAGGGCCTGCGCATATTCGAGTGCAACCCACGTTTCACCGGGATTACGGGCACCCGGGCTCTCTTCGGTTTCAATGAGGTGGACTGGCTCGTACGAGACTGGCTTGGGATCGCACAGTCACGCTCGCGGCGCCTTCAGGTTAACCCAAGGAAACTCGGCGTACGTCAGGTGGGAATGCGTCTGGTGGACTTGAGCGAGCTGCCTAGCTCGAAGCGCTGGCTGATCGAAACGCAAATAGGGGGTCACCACGAAGAAGGCAGCAACCATGTGGAACCCCACGGCGAACAAGGCGCTTCTTCGACGGCAGATCCTCCGGGGGATGGCTCGTCCATTTGTTCCCCTCCCAGCAAGGACCCTCTTTTGATTGGGCGTCGCCCTCATTCAGGAAGGCGGGGCGCTTCTCGACAGGCCAGCGTCGCGGTCAGCGGCGCGTCGGGATGGCTGGGCCGTCATCTGCTTCTGGCTTTGCTTGGCGAGCAAGATCTTGGCCCAGTGCGCGCCCTGGTGCGAAGCGAGGCGGCGGCAAGCGAGCTCGCGGCTTGGCTATCCAGCAAGCACGGGGGGAAGAGCGAGCCCGCCGAGATTCTGGTCGCATCGGGACGTCCAGGTGGCTTTGGGCTCGCGCCCGCGGATCTTCTGTTCAATCTTGCAAGCGCCCGGCCTCCTCACGGCAACGCAGAGATCGCTTCCAGCCTTCTGTTCCAGCTAGGCCTTCTGCGCGAGGCTGAGCAGGTTGGAGTATCTCGAATAATAAATATTTCGTCACACTCGGTGTATGGAGAGGGCTGCTCGAGGCCGCATCAGGAACTCGATGCTCTCGCGCCCACCGGTGCCTACGGGATGATGAAGCTCGCCGTGGAGCAGGCAGTTCGAGCAATAGACGAGAAGAACGCCGCGGCGCGTACGACCTCCCTTCGACTCTCTCGGCTATATGGGCTAGCCGACAATATGCGCTGGGGGGAGGTGCCGCACTCTTTCGCCAAAAAGGCCGCTGTGGCCTCCAAAATCGTGCTTGTCGGCGGAGAGCAAGAGCTGGATCTGTTGCACATCGAGGATGCGGTATCGGCGCTGCTTTTCGTGTCCCGAATGGATTATCGGCTGTGGGAAGAAGCCTTCAACGTCAGCGGCGGCCGATCAGTCTCGGTACGAGAGATTGCGAACCTAGCCAACTCGGCCGCAACAAGGCTCGGCCTTCCAGGAGCCATGCTCGAGATCGAGACTGGAGGCGACCGAAGAGGACTTACAACCGACCCATCGCGCCTCAAGAAGCTCGGCTGGTCCGCCCGCATAGATCTGCCCACGGCCATGGAGAGCCTAGTGCGAGAGGCAAAGGCGTCCTCCTGATAGGGATAGTCGGACGTCGGCTTTGGTGAAGTGACAAATATGTCCATCCGATGCCAAGAACGCATAATCGTTCTATCAATCGGCCAGTTACGATGGACAACTGCTAGCGCATCCTAGAATGAAAGCCGGCCGGCAACGGCATCAAGAGCCGCCTAGGATTCTGATTCGCCATTTGAGGAACTCTCATGAGAATCATCAGCAGGCGGCAGATTACGGCTGCTCCTCCACGCCTGAAGGAGCAG
>SKWY01000053.1 GCA_007128675.1 Deltaproteobacteria bacterium
GAAGCGACGTCAAGGGACCCATCAGGTTCGGAATCGAAGCCTCGTGAGAGGCGGCGGAGCCAAGCCTTGGAGACAGAAGGGCACCGGGCGAGCGCGACAGGGATCGACTCGGGCATCGCAGTGGGTAGGCGGTGGGCGAGCAATGCGTCCGAAGCCGCACGGGTATGGCTATGCGCTGCCCAAGAAGGTGCGGCGGGGAGCCTTGCGAAGCGCGTTGAGTCTGCGTGCGCAAGAAGGTCGTCTACTCATTCTGGATGAGTTCGAGCTGCCGGAGATCAAGACGAAAGAGGCGAGACGAGTGCTCGAGGGCCTTGGTCTGAACAAGGCTCTGATTGTCGAGGATGCCGCCAACGTAAACGTGGCCCGTTCGGTTCGTAATCTCCCCGCGTTTCAGGTGCTGGCCCCTGAAGGGCTCAATCTTCGAGACATTCTTCGTTACGACTCCCTGGTTCTCACCAAGGATGTCGCAAAGAAGGTAGAGGAGCGGCTGCGATGAACCTCACCTCTCATGACATTATTCGCCGGCCTCTCATCACCGAGAAGCTCGACCTACAACGCGAGGAGAATAATGCCTACGCGTTCGAGGTCGATAGACGCGCCAACAAGATTCAGATACGAGGCGCCGTCGAAAAGATCTTCAAGGTCAAGGTAACTGATGTAAGGACGCAGCTGGTAAGAGGAAAGCCCAAGCGAGTTGGTCTGAAGCGTGGGCACCGGCCTTGCTGGAAGAAGGCGATAGTAACGCTGAAGGAAGGCGACACCATCGATTTCGTCGAGGGCGTTCGCGAGGATGACGACGAGTAGTAGCGTTCGCGAGGTATTACGAAATGGCACTGAAGAAGTTCAAGCCTACGTCGGCAGGCCGCAGACTGATGACTGGGTCGGTCTTTTCCGGGCTCTCCAAGAAAGCGCCGGAGAAGAGCCTCGTGAAGCCCAAGAAGCGGACAGGCGGTCGGAACAATGATGGACGTATGACGGTCCGTCATCGCGGCGGCGGTCACAAGCGCAGATATCGCATCATCGATTTTCGTCGGGACAAGATCGGGGTTCCCGCCAGAGTGAAGGCGATCGAGTACGATCCGAACCGCTCTGCTCGTATCGCTCTTCTTGCGTATGCGGACGGCGAGAAACGCTACATTCTGGCGCCATTGGGGGTCTCGGTGGGTGATGAGCTCCTTTCGGGAGACCAGATCGATATCCGGCCAGGCAATTCGCTCCCTCTTCGCTCGATGCCTTTGGGAACGGCGATTCACAACATCGAGATGAAGCCCGGCAAGGGCGGTCAGATGGTGCGCTCTGGCGGTGGGTCCGCACAGCTTCTTGCCAAGGAGGGGACCTACGCTCTCGTACGTCTGCCCTCCGGCGAGATTCGAAAGGTGCTGATCAACTGTCGGGCCACCGTGGGACAGCTGTCGAACCCCGACAACAGCATTCTTCGTCTTGGCAAGGCCGGAAGAAAGAGGTGGCTCGGAATCCGGCCGACAGTGCGTGGAACAATCATGAATCCCGTGGACCATCCTCACGGAGGTGGTGAGGGTCGATCGGGGCAGGGTAACCCGCATCCAGTTTCGCCTTGGGGGGTTCCAACCAAGGGGTATAAGACTCGCTCTAACAAGCGAACTGACAAATACATCGTCAAGCGCCGCGGTAAGAAGTAGCGCGAGGAAAGAGATATGGCGCGTTCAGTAAAGAAGGGTCCATTCGTAGACGAGCATCTCGCCAAGAAGGTGGACGAGATGAGTCGGGCGAGCCAGAAGAAGGTCATCAAGACCTGGTCGAGACGCTCGACCGTTCTTCCCGAGTTCGTTGGCCACACCTTCGCCGTTCACAACGGTCGGAAGTTCATTCCGGTCTTCGTGACGGAGAACATGGTTGGTCACAAGCTCGGCGAGTTCGCTCCATCCCGTACCTTTGGCGGCCATGCCGCCGACAGAAAAGGCAAGAGGTAGGCCATGCAAGCCCAGGCCAAGCTCCGACAACTGCGTATGGCGCCTCGAAAGGTTCGCTTGATGGCGGACCTAGTTCGAGGAAAGCCGGTAAATGAGGCCGTGAACGAGCTGCGTTTTGCCCGAAAGGCAGCGGCCAAGCCGGTGGAGAAGCTCATCAAGAGCGCTATCGCCAACGCCGTGCAAGGTAACCCCAACCTGGATGTCGACGATCTCGTGATCTCCACGATTACGGTCGATCAAGGACCAATCAGATGGTCGATCATGCCTCGGGCAATGGGACGAGCATTCTGGATTAGCAAGAAGACCAGTCACGTCACGGTAGTCCTGTCGGACGGAGCCGGGGACGAATAGGGAGCATCAGAACATGGGTCAGAAAGTACACCCCATCGGGTTCCGAATCGGCGTCGTACGGACGTGGTCCTCGCGCTGGTACGAGCAGAAGAGCTACGCCAAGTGGCTACATGAGGATATCCGTATCCGAGATCACGTGAAGAAGGTTCTAGGTCATGCGGGCATCTCGAAGGTGGAGATTGAAAGGGCGGCGAACAAGGTCAAGGTCAATGTTCATACGGCCCGTCCCGGCATCGTGATTGGAAAGCGTGGGGCCGGGGTCGAGCAGGTCAAGAAGGAGCTTCAAAAGCTGACCGAGAGCGAGGTCTATCTAAACATCATCGAGGTTCGCAAGGCCGAGACCGATGCGCAGATGGTAGCCGAGAACGTCGCCACGCAGATCGAAAGACGCATCGCTTTTCGTCGGGCCATGAAGAAAGCGCTCACGACATCCACCAAGTTTGGCGCCAAGGGTGTGCGCATTGCCTGTTCCGGTCGTCTTGGCGGCGCGGATATGGGCCGGTACGAGTGGTACCGAGAGGGTCGTGTGCCTCTTCACACACTCAGGGCTGATATCGATTATGGGTTTGCCGAGGCGAAGACCAAGCAGGGACGCATCGGTGTAAAGGTATGGGTTTTCAAGGGAGAGGTGCTGCCAGGGCAAGCAACCCCCTCAGCGGGACCTCAGGCTCGCCAGCGTCCAAACGCTGGTGCCTAGAGTGGCTCGAAAGGTAGACAGAAATGCTACAACCTTCTCGAACGAAGTATCGCAAGGCCCAAAAGGGGCGAATGACCGGCAAGGCCTATCGTGGCTCCGATCTCGCCTGGGGCGATTATGGCATCCAGGTAGTGGAGCCGGGTTGGATCACCTCTCGTCAGATCGAGTCCGCTCGTATCGCCATGACCCGTAAGGTCAAGCGTGGCGGCAAGATCTGGATTCGAATATTTCCGGACAAGCCCATAACCAAGAAGCCTGCCGAGGTTCGGATGGGCAAGGGGAAGGGCGGAGTCGAGGGCTATGTGGCCGTGGCCAAGCCTGGCCGCATCCTCTACGAGATGGAGCATCCCAACGAGCAGCTTGCCA
>SKWY01000296.1 GCA_007128675.1 Deltaproteobacteria bacterium
AAGCTCCAACGGTTCGGAGCCGAACCAGGTGTTCATGAAAGGGGCGTAGACGAAGGTGAGCTGGAGCAGTACGAGCACGGCGGCGGCACCTAGGGCGACTCTATTGGCCAAGAGACGACTGAAGTACAAGGACGACTCGCGAAGGTAGCGGCTATTGAAGAGATAGAAGAGCTGTGCGGCGACGAGGGTATTCACACAGACGGTACGAGAGAGTTCCAAGGACATCCCGAGGCGCTGCTCGACAAGAAAGACCGTGATGGTCGCTCCTCCGATCAAGACCGAAACGAAGCCAACCCTCCAAATGAAGTAAGCGCCGACTATGGGCGATTTCGGTTCCCTCGGGGGTCTTTGCATCAAGCCAGGCTCGGAAGGCTCGAAGGCCAAAGCCATGGCAAGCGTAACGGCGGTCACCATGTTAACCCAGAGAATCTGGACCGGAGTCAGCGGCAGAGCAAAACCGACGAGCACGGCGGCGAGAATCACCAGAGCTTCGGCACCATTTGTGGGAAGAAGAAAGAGAATGGCCTTTCGAAGATTGTCATAGATGGTGCGACCTTCCTCGACCGCATGCTCGATGGAAGCAAAGTTGTCATCGGTCAGCACTATGTCTGCGGCTTCCTTGGTAGCCTCGCTGCCTTTGATTCCCATTGCGATCCCGACGTCCGCTCTTTTGAGCGCGGGCGCATCGTTCACACCATCCCCGGTCATGGCGACCACCTGGTCGTCGGCCTGCAGGGCTCTTACCAAACGAAGCTTGTGCTCTGGGCTCGTCCGCGCGAACACATCGTTTTCGGCCGCCAGCTTTCCAATCTCTTCGTCGCTTGCCTGCTCCAGCTCAGCTCCATTCACTGCGTGCTCGCCATCTCCAATGCCCATCTCATGGCCTATCGAGCGTGCAGTGGCCACATGATCGCCGGTGATCATGATGACCCTGATGCCTGCCTCATGACACGTTTCAATCGCCTCTATGGCTTCTGGTCGAGGTGGATCGACTATTCCCGTAAGACCGATAAAAACCAGATCGTCGGTGAGATCCTCTTGCTCCAGGCTCTTTGCGCTCTCGGGCATGTCGCGAAAAGCGGCGGCCAGAACTCGCTGCCCTCCAGAGGCAAGCTCATCGACGCGGTTCTCCCATTCGTCACGATCGAGAGGCTCCAGCTCGCCACCTTTCCCCAGCTGCCGCCCACAAAGATCCAGCAGGCGGTCGGAGGCTCCCTTCAATAGGAGTCTTCTTCCTCCTTGCGGCAACTCGTTCAATGTCGCCATCCACTTGTTATCGGACTCGAAGGGGATCACGGCGATCCGTTCATATGGTCGGTGATCGAACCCTGCTTTCATTCCAAGGCAGCGCAGAGCGCCTTCCGTGGGCTCTCCTTGGAGTATCCATTGGCCCTCATCCTCTCGAAGCGACGCATCATTACAGACCGTCATCACCTCGAGCAGCTTGTAGAGACCCTCGTGATCCTTCGGCTGAACGGCCTCGTCACCTTGCCTCACCTCGCCATCGGGCGCGTAGCCAACACCGGTAACATCGTATTTCGAGCCACCGGCCACGACCGCCTGCACCGTCATCTCGTTGCGGGTCAGCGTCCCCGTCTTGTCGGAGCAGATTACAGTGACCGAACCGAGTGTCTCGACCGAGGGAAGCCGGCGAGTTATGGCCTTGCGAGCGGCCATTCGCTGCACACCTATGGCGAGAGTAATCGAAAGGATGGCCGGAAGCCCTTCCGGGATCGCCGCGACCGCGAAGCCAATGGCGGCGAAGAAGAGCTCGTCCAGAGGCCACCCATGGGCCACATGACCAATTCCAAACATGATTGCCGCCATTGCGACAATCACGACCGAAAGAACTTTGCCGAAACGAGCCATCTGCCGCGTAAGCGGCGTCGCAAGCTGCTCGACATCCTGGATCATCCGATTGATGCGCCCAATCTCCGTCTCGATAGCCGTCGCTACCACGACGCCGGTTCCTCTCCCGGAAGCAACTATGCTCCCCGAGAAAGCCATGCTGGATCGATCTCCAACTCCAGCCTCCGATGAGACCGGCTCCGGCTGCTTCTCGACGGGCACGGACTCACCGGTGAGAGCAGACTCCTCTATGCGCAGGTTCACGGCGTCCCAAATCCGGATGTCGGCCGGGACCTTGTCGCCCGATCGCAGGCGCACAACATCCCCCGGCACCAGGTCTTCAGCCTCGATCTCTCGAGCCTCGTCATCTCGCAGCACCAGAGCATGGAGAGAGAGCATGCTGCGAATGCCGGCGAGAGCCTGCTCGGCCTTGCCTTCCTGAAAAAAGCCTATCAAGGCATTGACCACCACCACGGCGAGAATGACGCCCGTATCGATGTAGTGACCAAGCAGGCCCGTCACCAAGGCCGCCGCCAACAAGATGTATATGAGCACGTCGTGAAAGTGCTTCAAGAACAGCACAAGAGGACCATGGGACTCGGGCTCCGGGAGACGATTGTGACCAAACCTCTTCAGCCGCCTAGCCGCCTCCTCGTGGGAGAGCCCTTCCCGGCTGCTGTCCATGGCCTTCAGGCAATCGTCGGCATCCAGGGCATGCGGCTTGTCCAAGGGATAGCTCTCGAGCTCTTCGCCGCCTCGATCTGACAGCTGGCCCTTTCCTTGGTCTACGTCTCTCTGCTCCTTGGCTCTTACTTCCGAAGATCGCAAAGGCACTCCTTTTTCTTCAATGGATCAGGCCGTACGCTCCAACCTGGCTTTGGCGCTAGCTCTTTCGACGCGGTTTTTGCCTCTTGCCTTTGCAAAAAGCAATGCGTCGTCGGCCGAAGAGATGAGCGAGCGTCCCTCGGGGTGAGACTTGGAGAGCGAGGAGACACCGACGGAGCAAGTAACGGAGACCATCTTGCCGTCACCAATCGCAAAGGGTCTGTCGCATATAGCCCTCCGAATACGTTCACCCACTGCCGCCATAGTCTCCTCGTCGCAAAGCTCGGCGATGACCGCGAACTCCTCCCCTCCGTATCGATAGACCCGAGCATCGTTCCGTAGCTCGCCACTAAGGCGCGCCGCTACCCCGGCAAGAAGCGCATCGCCGGCAAGATGACCAAGGTCGTCGTTTATCCTCTTGAAGTCGTCGAGATCGACCATGGCGATACCAAGCTGCCTCGATTCCTTCTTGGCTGAATCGACGGAGACCGTCAGAGCCTCCCACATGGCGCCATGGTGGGCGAGCCCAGTGAGCGCGTCGGTCCGAGCTTCCCTAGCTATGCGCTCGAAGCGCTGAGCGTTCTCGATTGCCCTGCCGGCATGATCGGCCACGAGCGCGAAGACCTGCCTGACTTCTGGGTCGGGCAACTTCCCCGTGAAGTAGTTGTCCCCGTAGAGAACTCCTC
>SKWY01000322.1 GCA_007128675.1 Deltaproteobacteria bacterium
CTACGACGAGGTGGCAGAGATGATGCAGGGGCTCGGCATGGATGCCCATGGTTCAGAGCCCGAGGCAACCGGGCGGACAAACGCGCGCGTTGTAGCTGGACGTCGAGGCGGACGAAGGGATTCTCGATGGCGGTGGGCGGAGGAGAACTTGCGACCTGCCGTGGAACTATCACGAAAGCTTCACAAAAGGCGTCTCAATAGAGGTTGCATAGATTTCGATCTGCCAGAGTCCGAGGTGAACCTGGATGAGAACAACCTGCCTGTCGCCATCGAGTCTCGAAAGAGACTCTGGCCTCATCGGCTCATCGAGGAGTTCATGCTCGCGGCGAATGAGGCGGTTGCTTTCTTCTTCCATCGACACGGGCTGCCGACGATCTATCGGGTTCACGACGAGCCCGACGAAACGAAGCTCGCAACCTTCGCCACCTTGGCTCGGGCGCACGGATTCACCATGCGGGCTGGAGACGATATCCCATCACGAGTGATCAACGACTTTCTTCACTCGCTGGTAGGTCAATCCGAGCAGCGCGTCATGAACCAGCTCTTGCTGCGCGCCATGCAGCAGGCGGTCTACAGCTCGGAGAACATCGGGCATTATGGGCTTGCGGCTCCACACTACTTGCATTTCACCTCTCCCATCCGGCGATACCCCGACCTCATGGTCCACAGGCTCTTGAAGAGCCACTGGGGACGCGCGGGAAGGGGGCCTTCCCTCAAGGCCAGGCGCAAGACGGAGGAGCATCTGTCCCGGGTTTCGAGTCAGGCAAGTGAGAGGGAACGGGCGGCGGTCGAGGCGGAAAGGGAGGCTGCGGACTACTTCGCCGCCTTGTACATGCGTGACAAGGTCGGCGAAGCCTTCGATGCCAAGGTGGCTTCGGTGACGGCCTTTGGTGTTTTCGTGGAGCTTGGTGCCGCTTATGTGCAGGGGCTGATAAAGGCCGAGTCTCTTGGCAATGAGGTCGTCTTCGATGAGGACCGGATGCGAATGGTGGCTCGAAGGAGCGGTGAGTCCTGGTCGGTTGGTGATCCGCTTCGGGTGGTTTGTGTCGCCGTTAGCGTGGAGAGGCGCCAGATTACGTTCGAATTGGAAGATGTCGATAGGATCGAGCGGCAACGGAGGCGACCTACTCGGAAGAAGGGCGAGCCGCAAGAGGCGGCCGGCAGGACGCGCCGCAAGGGCAAGGCCCAAACAGAGGCCAGTGAGGCGAGACGAGGCGGGGCAGGGGACAAGGAGAAGGGGAAGAAGAAGGCTCCATCGAAAAGAGTGGGGAAGAAGGTGCGAAAGAGGCCGGCAAGAAGAAACCCATCCCCGGGAAAGCGCCGATGATCTCGTTTTCGCGATGCTAGGTCCCGCTGCGGCTGCCCGAACACTCATGGCGGGTTGATGCGCAACTCGTCTTTCGCCTAGCTCGTTCTTCAAATTCAGGCCGTGAACGGTTGCCTCACACGGTAGTCCGTACACGGCGAGGAGCCAGGAGGGTCAACCAGACTAGGGGGGCAGGGAGATGGGCCCTGGCGACTTCTGCTCAATGGGGCCCCGAGGCCTCGATTCACCACGCTGGCACGCCGCCACGCAGCCCGCAAGAGGGATGTTGGTGCCGGCGCCGACCAAACCGGGGAACGGCGAAGGATGTGCCTCATGGCATCTCTCCACGCACTCGCACTCATCTCTACATCTTTGTCCAAGGCGGCCCGGTAGGCATGCAGCAAGACAACGCTCCTTTCTCGAAAGATATCTTTCTGGCTCCTTTGGCGCCTCTTCGATGTCCGGCTCTTCCTGCTCCAGGGTAGGCAGCTCTACATCCACCACTTGGCGACATCTTTTCCAATCGAGAGGGTTGTCCACGGGGACTGAAACGATGCTTTGGCGGCCATCGGGCGCTCGCCAGCCCAAGCGAAGCTCGGCATCGAAGTCTTGCTGCATCAGATAGGCGTACCTGGTGAATAGGACTCTATGGTTCCCGTTCTTGGGCTCTAGGGGATAGCGCCACACCCCAAACCAGGCTACGAGTTGATTGGCTTCGTCGGGAAGGCCGCTGACTCTCATGCCCACGCCGCACGTGGCGTTCAAGGACTCTCGGATCTGGTTTAGCCTACGAGCGGCTATCGTCTTGGCCTCCCTTTCCAGCTTCTCTGGCAAGACCTCCGTGAAGTAGACCCTTAGCTTGGGTTCGAGCACCTCGCGGATGAAGTCGTTCTCAATCACTTCGCGGTCGGCCCGAGAGTAGCTCAAGAAGGGACGGTCTATACCCCCGGCTGCTCGAAGGAGCCAGGTCCCAGGAAAGCCGAGCTCGTGATAGACGCGCTGTGGAACGCAGTAAGAGCGCATGTCGCTGGGATTCAGTCTCCAGAAGGAACTGAAGTGCCCGCGTATCGTGCGTAGCGCTCCCGGAAGATCCTCGACTCTCTTTTTCCAGAACAACTCCAGCCACTCCTCATCGGTCAGGAAGCCCGGGACCTCATTCCTGTGTTCCAAGTCTACGAGCCTGCCCGTCCCAAAGTAGTTCTCGAACGCCACTCTGATCGGAGTTTGTCTGGCGCTGACACCCGCCTGACCGAGCTCTGTGAGCAGATAGTCACCTATCCCTATGACTCCGCTCGCCGCGGACAACGAACTCCAGCCGAACCTGCCAGCCGCCCAGAGGCCTAGATTCTTGGCGAACTGAAGCCCGGCTCCATCGGGTGTCTCCTCCTCCACCAGCAGGTCTCGGTAGAGCTGTGCCGCCGACAAAATGAGCCCCATATCCGCCATAGGCCCGCCGATGGCATCGGGAAAGGTGCTCTGAAGAAACATCTCCCATCCCGTCAGACCGATGCCGACCTGAGTGAAACGTCTATTCACCGTCTCCCATGCAACCTCGGCGGCGTAACGGTTTTCCGCCCTGTCCATGCGGGCCAGCTCGGCCTCCATTGCGCTCTTGATGGAGGCAGAGTCGATGTCTCTTATGCTGAACCACCAGATGTACTCGTCATCGGTCAGCATCGGGTCCGGCCTAGACCCATCGTTTGCAAGGGCAGGCATGGTGGCGAGCGCGGCCAGGATTGCCGCGAAACCCAGAACCCGCCGACAGTAAAAAAACGTCGAAGTACGACCAGGCGGCCGAGCGCCCAAAACGTATTCTTTGTCTCGTGGAATAATCGTCTCCATCCTTTGCCGAAAAAAACTCTAGGAGGCCGTCACGTCGATCTTGCTTGCAACATGGAGAACCCGCTCTCTTAGCAGGGCTTTCTCGCCCTCTTTTCCTTCGGCCCCCAGCACCACGGTGCCCTCTCCAATCGGCACGTCAGTCCGGATCAAGGCTCGAACGCTTCCATCCTCGCTCATGGCGGAGGCTTCCATGAGGGTCGCGACAGCTCCGCTGGGAAGCATCTGGCTGCTGGCTCGAGAGGTCGTAACGCGCCAGTCATCGAGGTGTGAGCCTTTGCTCATCGTGGGAAGCTCTCGAAGCTCTTCCGAAGAGAGCCAGGCCAGCTCGACGGCGAAATCACTCGAGAATAGATAAGCGCCGGCGATTGTGAGGCTGGCGAAGTAGCCTTCCGGAACATCGAGCCGAAGGGGCCTAGTCGGATGCTGGAGGAGCCTTGCTTCTGGCGGCTTCTGGTCTGCCTGGGTTTCATGCTCAATCGCTGCTCGCATTACTGGAGCTTCACCCGGGCCGCGCTCGTCGACCTTCTTCAGGTCGAGCGGCGCCAAGATCTCGAGATCCTCTGGCGCCGCCCCATCCAGCCGCATCATCTCCTCGAGGGAGGCGAAGGAATCTTCTTTGGACGTCTGCCTCTTCGATTGGGGGAGGCGCTCTTGAAGGAAGCCAGAGGTCAGCCCATCGTCCTTTGTCGAGAAGACCAGCAGGGCCAGTCCCCCTATGGTTCCCGCACCGATCAGGAGTAGGACCGCGAGGCAGCCCATTAGCAATCCGCTGGAGCCAAAGCGCTTTTTGGCCCCAGGGCGGGCCACGTGCCCATATCCGTGAGGTGGATGGGTAGCGCTGCCGGTTATCCCTGGCGCCGCATGGTGTTTCGTCGGCCCCTGGGTTGGCGGAGTGAACCTGACAGCGGCTGGCTGGCCTGGAGGCTCATTTGCTCGAGCATCTTGGGGTGGGACTCTGGCCGAAGGAGCCGGCGAGGCATGGCTGGATGAGGGTTTTGGCGTGGAAGAGGGAGCGTCTTTTCGGGGAGGCGCTCCGGTCGGCCTGCCGCAGTGGGGGCAGAAGCGCTTTGCCGAGCCTAGATGGTGCCCACATTGGGCGCAGTACTTTGGAATGGGCTGTCCCATGATTTGGGCGAAAACCTAGTAGCAAGAGTCCACGACAATGCCAGGGAGCCACGAAGGAACATCGTATTTCATAGCGCGGTTTCGCCCCCGATGGAACAGGCCCAGCCGCCCTTGTGGTCGGGATTCTTCAGCCTTGGGGCCGCGGCTATTGGCGTCTTTTCGATTCGCTTCGTCTCGTATGGCTGACCGCCTCGCGGCTCGTCTCGATTCTTGGTCTTTGGAGCAGTCTGCGTGATCTTTGGAGCCGGCAACTACGTTGCGCTCGACTGTCTCGGGAGGACACTTGAAGTTTTCGGACTGGGATGGCCGATCAAGGCCTCAAGGTGTATATCCAGCCTCGATGAGAAACGAAAGAGATGCCGCCCCGAGGGAGCGTTCCGATTTTGTCCGCGAGATGGTTCGCGAGGACCTTCGCGACGGGAAGTACCACGAGGTCGTTACGCGGTTTCCGCCGGAGCCAAACGGTTACTTGCACATAGGGCATGCCAAGTCCGTGGTCCTGAACTTTGGTGTGGCCGAGGAGTTTGGCGGCCGATGCCATCTTCGCTTCGATGACACCAACCCGGAGACCGAGGAGGAGGAGTACGCCCAGTCGATCATGCGCGACATTCGTTGGCTCGGATACGACTGGGGAGAGCACCTCTATCATGCCTCGGATTACTTCGAGCGCTTCTATGGCTATGCGGTGGAGTTGGTCGAGAAGGGCCTGGCCTATGTCGATAGCCAATCGGAGGAGGAGATTCGGGAGTCGAGGGGCACCGTTACCGAACCTGGCAGAGATAGTCCTTACCGGAATCGTTCCGTCGATGAGAACCTCGATCTTCTGGGGCGTATGCGTGCGGGCGAGTTCCCAAACGGCGCCCATGTCCTTCGCGCCAAGATCGACATGTCTTCTCCGAATATGAAGATGCGCGATCCGCTTCTCTACAGGATTCGCAATGCTGCTCACTATAGAACCGGCGATGAGTGGCACATCTACCCCATGTATGATTTTGCCCACTGTTTAGAGGACGCGATCGAGAGCGTCACCCACTCGCTCTGTACCCTCGAGTTCGAGAACAACAGAGACATTTACGACTGGGTCTTGGAGAACGTCTCGGTCCCCAAACCTCGCCCCTTTCAGACCGAGTTTGCGCGCTTGAGCCTCACATACACCGTGATGTCCAAGCGCAAGCTTCTTGCTCTGGTGAAGAACGGACGTGTTTCCGGCTGGGATGATCCGCGCATGCCGACTCTCGCCGGAATGAGGCGGCGAGGCTTCACGCCGAAGGCAATAAGGTCGTTTTGCGAGCAGGTCGGGGTCGCCAAGACGAATGCCACGGTGGAGGTGGAACGCCTGGAACACGCGGTTCGTGACGATTTGAACACCAAGGCGCCTCGCATGATGGGCGTGCTCCGGCCGCTTAAGCTCGTGGTGGAGAGCTGGCCCGCGGATGAGGTCGAGTGGCTCGATGCGCCCCTATGGCCTCATGACGTGCCAAAGGAAGGTAGCCGCAAGCTGCCTTTCGGCCGAAACCTGTTCATAGAGCGTGATGACTTCTCCAAGGAACCCCCACCCGGTTTTCGCCGTCTGTCCCCTGGGGCCGAGGTGCGTCTTCGCCATGCCTATATCGTTAGATGCACGGACGTAGTCGAGGATGAAGAAGGCAGGATCCTGGAGGTCAGAGCCGTTCACGAGCCCAAGAGCTCGAGCAAATCCGGCAAGAGTGGCAGGAAGGCAAAAGGAACTATCCACTGGGTTTGCGCCGACAAGAGTGTAGAGATTCCCGTGCGACTCTACGATAGGCTTTTCACGGAGGCATACCCGGAGGCCGACCCCGAAAGAAGCTTCGAGGAGTATCTAAACCCCGCTTCGCTAGAGACACTGGCGGCCAGGTGTGAACCGGCGCTTGGCGAATTGACCGGTGGAGACCATATCCAGCTAGAGCGCCAGGGCTTCTTTGTAGCCGACCCAGTGGACGCGAAGGACGGCTTTCTCGTGTTGAATAGGACAGTGCCGCTTCGTGATTCCTGGGCGAGGCAGTCGACCAAGAGCGAGGCTGGGACAAGGAAAGAAACGAGGCAAGCCGAGAGCAATGACTCGAAGGAAAAGGGCGTCGGCGGGGCAAGGAGAGCCAAGGCCCCGCGGAAGCGAGCGAAGGATGATTCGAGCAGAGAGAGAGCGGCCCTGAGCCCCCAGGCCGCGACCCTGCGGGACGAGCACGGGCTGGGTGACGAGCAGGCAAGGGTGTTGGCCTCCCGCCCCGAGCTTCTCCGATTCTTCCACGCGGCGCTTGGGGGCGGAGCCTCCCCTCGCTCGGTGGCTCGCTGGGTAGTGAACGAGCTGGCCGCGCTGGCCAAGGATAGGGGAATCGAGGGGCTGGCCTTCGGCCCGAAGGATCTAGGAGAGCTGGCGCGGCTCGTCGATGAAGGAGTGATGAACCTTCGAGCCGCGAGGATCGTGCTGGAAGAGATGGCTTTGAGAAAAGAATCTCCATTGGAGGTATTCCAGAGGCTCGGTCTGCAAGGTGCCGTCGACGAGACTACGCTCGATTCAGCTGTGCGTGAGGTGCTGGAGGCTTTCCCCGAGGAGCTCGCCCGCTATCGGGACGGGAAGAAGGGGCTCCTCGGCTTCTTTTTGGGCAGGCTCATGGAGAAGCTGGGAAAGGGAGCCGACCCCAAGAAGACTCGAGAGGTATTGGGGCGACATCTGGACCCTTGAGCGCGGGTGGTAGACTTTTTGCTTCTTTCCGCTTCACTTCGTTCGGTTTCGAAGTCATGGATCCTTCTCCCGGTGCCTCGATAGTTTGTCTGGGGCGCGGTCAGAGGCTGCGGAAGGGTTTTGGGGGCGAGGGATGCGCTTCGTACAACGCGGAACGTTGAGCCCTTGGGCTGCCGTTCTGGGAGGCGTTGGGCGGGGGCTCCTCTGTATGGCGCACTCGATCGCGAGCCCATTGGCGGGGCGTAGGCGGGGGGCTCTAGCTTCCAGTGGCTCGTGAAACTATCATGCGCCGGCCATGAAGAGTTCCCGAAGTAGACTTGCCGCCCACGAAGGTCCCACAGGAACGATCAGCGCGGGCGATGGCTCCTCCCCTCGGCGAGGCATCGTCGCCGCCGGAGACGCGCGCACGGCCAGTTCCGGCGCTAGCCTCCTCGATTCTGGTGGTAACGCCGTCGACGCAGCCGTTGCCTCGGTGCTGGCCTCCTTCGTCGCGGAACCCATACTGACCGGGCCGTTTGGAGGCGGGCTCGCCCTAGTAGCCGATCCATCGGAGGAGGACAGCGTCGCTTGGAGCTTCTTCGCCGAGGTTCCAGGCCGCGGTCTCGATAATGGCGAGCTATCCGTGCCGCCCAGAGACTTTTTTGGCGCTGAGTGCAGCTTTGGACCAACGACCCAGGTCTTCCACATCGGCAAGGGCTCTGTAGCGGTGCCTCTTCTCTTGCCTGGCTTGATGGGACTTCATGAGCGTCATGGCCGTATACCCCTAGCCGAGGTATGTGCGCCGGCCATCGATCTTGCAAGGAACGGGGTGCCCCTATCTCGAGAGGTTGGCCCGCTCTTGGGAATACTCGAGCCCATCCTGCGTCATAATCGGGAAGTGGAGAGTCAATTTGCACCCAATGGCCCCCTTCTCAAGGCGGGTGAGCGCTTCTTTGCCCCTGATTTGGTCGGGCTGCTCGAGAGCGTCGCCGATGGCGATCGCTCGATTGGGCACGAGGGTCTCCTCGCGGCATTCGGGCCGCCGGCGGCTCGTATTACGAGGACTGACCTCGAGTCTGCTCGCCCTCTGGCGGAGTCGCCCATAAGTCTATCGGTTGGAGATCTGGAGATCTCCATGCCTCCACCTCCGGCTTCTGGAGGGCTCCTTGTCGCTTTTTGTATGGCTTTGCTCAAAGAGCTTCCCATTTCCGTTCTCCTCGACGAGACAGCACTCCACGTTCACCTGCTTGCCGCCATGGCCACGGCAAACGCCGCGCGCCGAGAGGGGCTCGACGAGCTTCAGGATGGAGATTCATCAGCCCTCATCGAGAGATTTCTTTCCGATGAGCATATTGGCGCCTGGCTTCCTTACTATGAGCGGGTCGTCGACAAAGGTCTTCCCAGGGAGCCGATGGAGGGGCACGTCGCCAGTCTTGGCAGTACTACCCATGTAAGCGTCATCGATCGGGATGGAATGTCCTGCGCCATCACGCACAGCAACGGAGAGGGCTGCGGAGAGATGGTGCCGGCCACGGGGGCAATGGCCAACAACTTCCTTGGAGAGGAGGATCTTCATCCAAGGGGTTTTCACAGCCTTTCACCGGGTAGTCGTTTGACGACGATGATGTGTCCGACGGTGGTGACCAGAGCCGGCGAGGCCGAGCTGGCGCTCGGATCGGGGGGCAGCAATCGAATCAGGAGCGCCATCCTTCAAGTGCTGGTTCGCCGTCTTTGGTGCCGTATGGAGCTCGAGGCCGCCGTGGGGCTTCCCCGCATGCATCTCGAGGGCCGCGTTCTATACATTGAACGTCGGGGCTCTGTCGGCGGCTTCTCGACCTCCACATTGGAGGCGCTAGCCTCTCGAGTCGATGAAGTGATCGTGTTCGACTCTCCCAATGTGTACTTCGGCGGTGTGCATGCGGTAGCTCGCGGCGGAAAGGGCGCCGGAGATCCTAGAAGAGGTGGGACGGTGACTTTGGGTTGATGCCATGGCCGCTACGCAAGATGTCATCGAGCAGCAAGAACGGGCCTGGTGGCGACGCGCCGCGAAGGCGGCGGTTGTAATCGCGACCTCGGTGGCCTTGTTGTTTGGTGGCCTTCTCGTAGCGGCGTCTTTCTACCTGACCGGCGAGCGTGTGCGCCATCTCGTGCTCGAGAACCTCAACGAGAGCCTGCTGGGAACCTTCGAGATCGAGTCCCTGGATTTCTCTCTGCTCGATGCGACGGTAGAGGTTCACGGAGTAGAGGTGCGCGATCCTTTCGGGGATACCGTGCTCCTTGCCGACTCGATTCGCGCGGCACTATCCGTCAAGAACCTTCTTCGAAAGGAGGTGCATCTATTGGAGCTTTTCGTCGGGAGCTTGTGGACGCTCCTCGTGCCTCCTCCCGATTCTCCAGGCTACCCGGATCCATCTTCCTTCACGCTAGAGGATGCTTTTCGCCCGATTGGCCCGGAAGACCTCGATGAGACCGCCGATGATGAGTGGTCGATAGTCGTGGCCAACCTTCTAATCGAAAAACTCGACCTTCGAATGAAGACGGGGGACGGCCTCGACATCGATGTCACCGATGGTCGTGTAATGGGGGGAAGCCTCGGTTTCGATTCCTCTGGTATAGAGCTGACTCTATCGTCCCGTTTCGAACAGCTCCGCCTGGTAGTCGAGGAACTCGAGTTCGATCTTGCTTCGGTGAGCATCGATGGGCTTTCCTTGTCAATGGGAGAAGGAGACGATGGCCAGGTCGATCTGGGAGTGATTACGGCGGCCTATTCTCGTGAGCCTTCGTCTTCCGAGGGGAACCTACAGCTTTCGGGTATCGTCTCGGGGCTCGGCTTCGAGATGGATCCCGATGAGCTGGGACTCGCGCTCGAAATCACGGGCGTCGTCGATCTCGAGGCGGACGATATCAAGGCGTTCGTGCAGGAGGACTTCGCCGAACCCATTTCATTGGCTGGTCTCATGAGCTTGGAGCTTGCGGTTGGTGGCACGACGGGCGCTCCCCGGATCAGCGGCAGCTTTGCCTCGGAAAGCCTTTCCATGTTGGGCGAAGTATTCTCGACTCTAACGGGGGGCATCCTCATTGAGTCGGACGTCATCGAGGTGTCGGATTTGTCCTTGTCCTTTCTCGACGGACGAGTCGATGGAAGTCTGCGCCTCGACCTCGCCGATGAGTTGGAGCCGGAATGGCTCGTTGAGACGATACTTACCGATTTGGCGGTGGGAAGGCTTGCCAACGCATGGGCCAAGGCGGTTGAAGGCGAAGCGCCGGCAACCTATCCGTTACCAAAGAAAGTAAGTGGCAATCTCGAAGCCTCCGGTAGAGGGCTGGAGCCTGCTCGAGGAAATGCATCCTTCGATCTCTTCCTGGCTGGCTTGCCCGCCGATCTTCTTGCGGGGCTACCAAGCAGGCTTCGTCTTCGAGGCTCGGTCCGCTTCGATGAGCGCTCCTTGAGGGTTGAGCCCGTGCGCATCACGGGCGGGGGACTCGATGTCACGGTAAGTGGTCTTGTGCCCATCGATGAGCGCCACGCCATGGATCTCTCCTTGAGGATCGTGCACACACGGCCTTCGGAGTTATTCGCCGCCTTGGAGGTTCCTATGGAGGCAAGGGACCTGGACTTGGTTGCTGCGGTGACGGGCAGGCTAAACGACCCTCGGGCCAAGGGGACGCTTCGGCTCAATGGCGCCAGAGTAGAGGGCTTGCCTAACATGGGGCTTCGAGTTCCCTTCCGGTTCCTCGACGGTTCCATTCACGTGGAGGATGCCCGCGCGACGATAGCGCGAGGCGAAGTCTCGGCTAGCGGGTTCGTCGCGGTGCTCGCGCCCGATCTCTCTCCCCTCGACGATCCTCGCATTGGATTGGAGCTGCAAGGGCGCCATTTGGAGCTTGGTGATTTCGTCGAGGGCGCTGTGTTTGGGCAAGCATCGTTTGCCGCCAGCCTGGAGGGATCGGTAGAGGAGCCAAGGGGCCAGGCGACGGTCGAGATGGAGAAGATCTCCCTCGAGGGTGTCGACATCGATGTCGCCACGGGCATGTTTGCTTTGGATGGAGAGTGGGTCGAGGCAAAGAGCTTCAATATCGTTTTGCAGGCAGGTGGAGAGCTAACGGGTAGTGGCCGGATGCACATGACGGATTCACGGCTGGAAGCTACTTTGAAAGGTGGGCGGCTGCCGCTCTCGTTGGCGGCCGCTCTCACGGAGGAGGATCTTCATCTTGGTGGATGGCTCGATGTCGATGTCGAGGTAGCGGGGTCAATCGAGGAGCCTTCTTTCAAGGCACGCCTCGAGACCGAAGGGCTCGTGATGGATGACTTGGAGCTCGGTCTTCTTACCGCCGGTCTCGACGGAACCTTGGACCGTGTGGATCTCGTTGCCGAGCTTCTTCATGAGGCCGGCGAAGTGAGAATTGAGGGCTGGGTCGCTCCCAATGACGAGACCATGATGCTCGATGTGTCAGGCCAGGGCCTTCGTATCGAGAAGATGCCTTTCTTGGACGAGCTGGAGCAGGCGATCTCCGGCGTGGCGTCGGTGGATGTTCGGGTCGGTGGTGGGTTCGAGGTGCCCGCATTGACGGGGAGCGTTCTGATTGCCTCCATCGAGCTGGAGGGTGAACGGCTCGGCAATGGAACAGTCGACCTGGCGATTCGGGAAGTCGGCGGCGGGGTTCATTCGGTTTCCGCCGATCTTCTCGGTGCCGGTAGGTGGGATGGAGAGCTTAGTCTGGAGCCCTCGTTGGCGTTCAACGGCACAGGCGAGCTGGAGCAGCTGTCTTTGGCCTGGCTGGTTCCTGCATTTGCCGAGCATGATCTCGATGCGATCCTTACGGGCAGAGTCGGCCTCGTCTACGAAACAAGCCCGGAGAAGATGATTGTTCAACTCGACCTCGACGCTCTCGATCTCAAGATGGGTGATGAGGTTCTGACGAGCCAGCGGCCATTGAGTCTCTATTGGGACGGCGTAAGCTTGCGACTCGAGGATTTGATGCTTGTGGGACCAAACGGCACATTCGAGGCGCAAGGTGAGATTGGAGAGAGCCTCGATCTCTTGGCCCGTGGGACGCTGGAGATGGAACTCCTCTCGCCTTTCATCTCGGAGATTGCCTTGGCAAGCGGTACACTACAAATGGATATTGCCCTGACGGGTACCGCCGAGGAGCCGATTGCGACAGGTGACATATCAATCTCAAGAGCCTTGCGCCTGCGTCCACGGCGAATGATTCGTGAGATAGAGATATCAACCGGCCGGGTGCGTCTCGAGCAGGATAGGGTAGTGCTGCAGCAGCTATCCGGACAGGTTCATGGAGGCATCTTTCGTGCCCATGGCGAGGTCGATTTGGCCGCATTTGAGCCGGAACGATACAGTCTTCACTTCTCGGGCCAGGGTCTGCCCTTTAGAACGCAGGAGCTGCTCTTGGAGGC
>SKWY01000094.1 GCA_007128675.1 Deltaproteobacteria bacterium
CGAGCAAAAACAACCTCAGTTAAAACCGCACCACCAATAAGAAAACCGAAGGTTATACTAATCATAGTAAGTACTGGAATAAATGCATTTTTAAGTGCATGACGATAAACTACTATTCGTTCAGATAATCCTTTCGCTCGAGCTGTTCTCTAAGCTCTCGTATCCTATCGTCCAGCCTGTCCCGGATGACCTCTCTGTAGTGCTGCATGCGCCGCTCGAGCGCGGCGAGTGCCTCCTTGGCGTAATCGAAGCTCGGATCGTGTCCGATGGCTTGCTCGAGCAGGCGGCGCTGCTGCGCGCTCGAGGTGGCCTCGAGGCTCAATGAGAAAGATCTGTATGCAGCGAAGGTAGCCGCGGGATCTGCTCTAGGAGGCGAAGGCGGCTCGGACGTGGCGGTGGTTGTCACGGCCTTCTCCCCAACGGTTTCCGTAACGCTATCAGCTGGCGGCTTGGTAACCGTGGGAGGTCGGGCTTTCTTCGTTGGCGCCTTAGTCTCTCTTAGCCGGCGCCTCTCGCCCCGATCCCGGGGGCGATGGGGGCCTGGTTCGATGCTGGCGACCACTTGCTCGGGCTCTGGACGGCCGAGCAACCTCGCGACTATCTGGTCCTGCAGGGCAAGCACGTTGTTGATGGGCCCGGTTACCATCGCCGCGTCGAGCACCACGCTAGTCTCCACCTCCACGAAGCGCGCGGTAATCCTGATTTGACCGGCTGCCGTCTGATAGCCGCCGAAGACCATGGTCTTGGCTCCGACCAGGCGGCCTATGCTCGCGGCGGTGGACTCGTCGGTCGGTCTGATTCCCTGCAGCGCCATTTCCGCTATCGCCGTGTTCAGGGCATCTCTCATGACGATGCTCTTGCCGGCGGCTCGAAGGTCCGAGAGCATGGTCTCGGACATCCCCGCGGCCAGCCAGTCGAGTTCAGGGTCCTCGTTGATGTTTCGCAGCGGCATCACTGCAATGGGCTCTGGGACAGAGCCCTCGGCTACTCGCCCAGTCGCCGATCTCCCTCTGTTGTCTCGAGAAAAAGACTCGGAGGGGGCCGAAGAGATCGCGGCGGCGGCGATTACGAGCAGGGCTATTCGCCCGGCACTTGCTCCTCGAGCTGCCTCGCGTCGTCTCATAATGTCTCCATTCGTCTACTTGTCGGGCGTCTCGCCCTGAGCCGGCCTAAGCTTCTCGCGCACTCGTGGCAGCGCCGCGAGGACTTCTCGTGACAGCTCCTCCTGAATGTCGAACACATGCTCCTCGCCGGCCGGCCCATCCACACGTACGGCCTCGAGAACCAAACTGGTCTCCACGTCCACGAAGTTGGCGACTATCTGAATCCTCCCGGCCGCCTCCTGGAAGCCGCCTACAATGGCGACCTCCACTCCACGAAGGAGCCCTATCTCGGCGGCATGAGCGTCGTCGAAGCCTTTCTTCTCGAAGATCGTCATCTCGGCTTGCTTGCGCAGCTCTCCGCCGGATTCCTCTAGACCCACAAACTGATCGAAGTCGGCGCGATCGGTCACGATGAACCCTGGCACGCCGACGAGAGCGAAGTTCAAGGTGTTCGTGAGCCTTCCCGTGAGATGGGGGTCGGGGTTGCCGGCCATGGCTCGAATCTCCATCACCGTCATGCGAATGTCGCCTGTTCGCGAAAGCCTCTGCTTGGGCTCGTCAGGGCTGATCGTGGCGGCTTGATGAGCAACGGCTTCTTCTCTCGACTCCAGCCACACGTTTGCGCCGACTAGGGCGCCGGCGATGACGCCTAACCCGGCCACAGCCGCGAGGGCTACTCGCGTCCGCCCTCCACGCGCGATCGGAGAAAGCCATTTGGGCGGACCAGGATCGGTCTGTATTGGAGGGCCATCTCTTCCGTGTGGGCTCGGCCCCAGGCCCCCGGCGTTGGCAGGCGATAAAACCGGCACACCGTCACCAACGCCGTCACCAGGCGTCATAAAGGAGGCCGCCCGTGTCGGTCCCGCATCCGGCAACACGGCAAGATCCCGCGGGAGCGTCGTCGTTGGCTCCCCGTAGAGGAGGTAACGCGCAAAAGACGGAGCCGCGCTCTTTTGCGCAAGCGACTCGCGGGCACGCCGGGCCGCCTCCCCAAAGCAAGCGCCGCCTAGTATCTCCTCGTAAAAGCGGAGGGCGAAAGCGAGGGCGTCGGAGTCTCCGATTCTTCCGATGGGCCCGAGGTAGTGACGCACCCCCCGCAGAAGGAGAGTCGATGCCACGTCGAACGTCCCACGAGCGACGTCGCTCCATCCGGAAGCCTCGTTCGCGCTGCAGGCGTTGGCGAAGACGAGATCGGTAGAGGAGCGGCCGAGGCGAGCCGCTACCTCGTCGGGCGTCACGACGCCATCACAGAAATGAAAGCCGCAGGATGCCATGCCCTCCTTGTGACCCAGATGGCCCGCGAAGTGGAGGATCCGTGCGCCTTCGAGGCTTTCGAGAAAGGTCTGTCGATCGCAAGGCCCCCGCAGGTGCAAGACCTTGCCCCCGAAGCCCTCCTCGAGCAGGCCGGCCACCGCCTCGCCTTCCCTTGTAGCCTCAGGCAGATCTCCTGTAGGGTTGGAAACCACGACGGTGTGCAGCGCTCTCGCTCCGTCGCTCGTGGCGCTCCCCGAGGTCGACTGCTCCCGCGCAGCCACCACGCGGCCCACGGCGAATCGAAGGCAGAGGTGACTCTTGCCGTCGTGCATCAGCTCCCATGGCACATGAGCCAACGAATCGTCTACCTGCAGGAGCAAGAACCGCCTCGGGGTGTCTTCAAGGCGTTTCTTGACTCGTTCGGACAGAGCCATCTCGAAGAGGCCCTTGCCTTCGTCGGCCAGCCGCTCTGCGTAGGAGCTCGCATTGCCCCCTAGAAAAGCGGCCATTCGAGAGGCGACGGACTCCAGGCCGGCAGCGGACAACGGGACCTCGGCGTATGACTTGACGGGGCCTTTGTCCTCGGGGCCATCGATTGCGGCAACCTTCAGTCCCTCCGATGTTCTTGCTATCTCGAGGACGAACAGCTCCGGGGGGGCTGTCACGGCTTCGCGCTCCTTGCCGCCTGCAAAAGCCTCGGTCTCTTCGGCCTGCCGAGCTATCTCTTCCGCGCTGGGCGCTCCCTGACCCCATCTAACGGTGACGACCGGAAGGGGCTCGGCCTTGCCTTTCAGAGAGACCGCGCCGCGAGGTAGAGCTTCGAAGCCGCAGGATTCGGCGACTAGGTCGAAAAGTGTTGCGGAGACGAGTACCTCATCCTTGATCGCCTTTCCTTGCACCCGTGCGGCGGTATTGACCGCGTCGTCGAAGACATCCTTACCGTTGGGGACGACCTTCCCGAAGTGGACGCCCACCTTGATGTGAATCG
>SKWY01000331.1 GCA_007128675.1 Deltaproteobacteria bacterium
CTCGACCGGTTCTGCGACGGCAGACTCGAAGACGCCAAGACGCACCTCTACCAAGCAAGGGGACCGTCGGATGCCAGCATAGACCTCATGGAGACCTGGAAAGCCGGGAGACTCTACCGATTCTCCGCCGATGGTCGCCCTTTTCTTCTGCCGATGGAAAGAAGCATGCAGGCACAGCTTTTCATCGACCTGAAAGGCTTCACTAGGCGAACCCATCGGGCAAAAGAGGTCGTCATGGCCGACTTCATGCGCGAGGAGTTCTACAAGCCGATCCTGGAAGCAGCCAGACGAAAGACAGCCGGACTAGCCTTTGGTGGCATCGACGAATCGACCATACGTCTCCACAATCTTCTTGGCGACGCCGCTGCCTTCGCGGGATCGGTCGCCGACCTCGTAGAGCTGGCCGCCGACCTAAGAAGAATCGGTCAAAGGTACACCGATCGCCTGGAAGCAGCAGCACCTAGCGCGAAAGGCGAAGCATCCCTCGATGAGATGACTCGATCCGTCAAGAGCCAGGAACTCGAGGCCCAACGGCGCATCGAGAAGCTTCAAAAGGAGATAGGGTCCACCCATAGGCACATAGAGAATAAGAAGGCCATGGAGGACTCGGAGAAAGTACTGCTCCTCGAGAACCTTCTGACAGACCGCTTCCGTGAGCTAGATGCTGTTCGCACCGACGCTCTAGACCGTATATCGAAGTCCGAGGGAAGTGATTTAGAGGCCGCGAAAGCTCATATCAGACAGCTCGATGCCTGGAAGAAGGAGCTGCAGCACCGTCAAGAGGTCAACAGGAAAGCTCTTGCCTCCATGACTGCGCACGATAGAAGCGAGGCCCTCACAAGGCTCGTATGTCGCCCCGAAGAGCGCCGCCTAGCCGATCTGGAGGAAGAGCTGAATCGAGCATCGAGAGAGGCGTCCATGAAGAGGCGAATCCTCGAGGAGCGGCAGGGAGATATCAGAGGCTTTGGGCTGGAGACGGGAATCTACATCTCTTATGGCGCCAGCGCCGAGGTGATTTCCTTCGAAGACGACGTTTTTGGCTCATTACGAGTGGCCATAAGCGAAAAGATCAACGAAGCGGCTCGAGGAACAGCCCGCAACCCCGAGATCAAGGCCAAGATGGATTCTCACCTGGCCGAAGCAAAGGCAAAGAGGGAACGTCCAGACCTCTGCTGGCCTTTTCTTGTCTATGTGGACTCTGCATATAGCCTCGTGCTCCCGCCACTGCTTTCGGAACAGGTCGAGCTAGCGGTAAGCAATGAGGACACAAAGGTCGCCAAAGAGGCTTCCAGTGAGCTGTCGCAGAGAGTCTTCAAGGATGTGCTGCGGGCAATGGGACGAGGAGACGGCAAGCCCTTGGAGATGCTCGGCCTACTGAATGACATCCACAATCTTGGGGTCGCGCTCTCCGAGGAAGCCGTCGCGGCTTTTCTCCAAGAAACCCTCGCTAGTCGATTCCACTTCCAGCACACGGTGGCAGTACAGAGCCTTCATCAAGACATCAAGGAGGCCTTCTTGTTCGTAGAAGAACACATCGTCCTCGTGATCAGCGTCCCTGCCGAAACCGAAGGAAATCTGGTGGCCGGAGCCCTGGTGTTCAGGCTTGCCGGGAGCGTCCAATTTCGAGGGTTCGAGCGAGCCGAGGCAACAGGAGTCTACGAACTCCTCACTGAGGATACGAGCTTCTTCCATCTATTCGCCCTGCACCATCTTCCTCAATGGATCGAAGAGGCGCGCGAGGATCCAAGCCGTCTAATCACTAGCCTGTAGCCCTGTGCTTCCTATGAAGCCGGCGACGAGTCGACCAACCTTCGGCAGCCCCCGAAGGAAGCCTCGATCCGCTCCATCGACGACGCTCCTTTGGACGGTGCTCCCCAAAGGAGCCAGCCAATCGGGGTACTTCGCCTCTCCGGCGCCATCAGCCCCGACGTCAATCCACAAGACCCGTGGTGCGCCGCCGGCACACTGTGCGAGTGCCGTCGTGGCGCCAAGGAGATCGGGACCGGCATCCAAGGGGGCGATGAGCACGACCGACTCGACCTTTCGACCTCTCGCGGCTAGTCGCAGCACAGCCAGAGCACCATGGCCGACGCCACACAAGGCAATCCTTGGGCCCGCGGTATCCATGAGGTGAACCCTCGCCGCCTCCAGGTCCTCGACATCCTCGTCGATGCCTGCCGGGGTTCCCTGTGAAGCCCCGACCCCCCGGTAGTTGAAACGAAGGGTGGCGTGCCCGGCGCGGGTTAGCGCAAAGGCCACTTCGGCGACCACCGCTGTGTCCATGGAGCCTCCCGTCCTTGGATGGGGGGGAGAAATCAAGACCGCCGGAGACTTCGCGCCACGATGAAAGAGGGCGTCCAAATGAAATGCCCCTGGCGGCTCTCCGGCGGCAACCAGTGTCATCCGCTCAAGGTACTGTCCTCTCGTCACCATCGTTACGATGCTACGCTTTCGGCGAGACCAGAACACCAAAATACCGAAGAGTAGTCCCTCGCCCTAATCTCTGTGCTAGCATTCGACCCCGTGCAAACAGATCAACAGCTGGGCTCGGGGCCACTGCAATGTCCACTGCGTTCGGTGGCCGCCGAGCTTTGTGGCGCACCTCACCGTCCAACTTGCAGGGTGCACATTCAGCACTTCACGGACCCCTTGTCCGCATGGTGTTGGGCTACCGAGCCGACTTTGCTACATCTATCGGAGCTACTCGGCGGCTACGTATCGATCGAGCACAGGATGATCGGCTTGATGGAATCCGTGGAGCCAGATGATTCAGCGTCCTCGGACGACGCGCTCAATCGACCGAGCCAGCTGACGATGCATTGGGAAGAGGTCGGTTACCTATCAGGGATGCCCATGGACAGCGACTTCTGGCTGGAGCGCCCTATAGCTTCCTCCTGGCCCGCTTGTGCGGCGGTGAAGGCAGCCCAATCACAAGATCCTCGAAGAGCCAGTCACTACCTGCGGCGCTTGAGGGAAGCTGCCTTGTGCAACGGTGAGGATCTCGCGGATACCAGGATCCTTGAAAAGCACGCCAACCTGGTGGGGCTCGATGCCTCGAGGCTCGGCAGCGACCTCGAGAACGGAACGGCGGGAGCAGCATTCAACGAGGACATGCGTCTAGCCGCGGAAACTGGAGCAATAGCTCCTCCATCGTTCTTCTTCTTCGGACCAGCGGGTTTGGCCGAGATACGAGGAGCAAGAACCATCGAGGACATGCTTTCCGCCGTGGAACGAGTCGCCGGAGAGCCTGTTCCTCTTTGCGCTTCACCAAGATCCGTAGCCAATCGCCATGGATATGTGAAAGCACTTGCTTCAAGCCGAGGATCCATCGCGGCTGCGGAGATTGTGGAGCTCTTCGAGGTGGAACGTACGGTTGCCTCGGATCTCCTCGATCGAATGGCGGCCGGAGGCTCGCTTCGAAGGGCGAAGGCGGGCTCCAGCTCCCTCTATCTGCCTCTATCCAGGTCTTGACGCGCCCGTAGTATCAGACGCACCAGCTCGGCAAAACCTGCCCCCTCCTTTCGCCTGGTCACATAGGCTGGCGGCGATTCCATCTCGGGCAGATAACGTTTGACATTTGCCACCCCCACGGAGAGCGGGAAGACAGCGAACAGCGGCTCGTCGTTCGGAGAATCACCCACGTATACGAGCTGGGCAATCGCCTCGCTTTTCGAAAGCCCGAGACGCTCACGAGCGAACCGAAACAGCATCGAGCGTTTGTCATGCTGACCGAACCATCCGTTTACATGAATGGAGGACACCTTCGCCATCAAGCCATGGGCCTGCATGACGGACACGATTCTGTCCACCTCCCGGCTTGAAAGCGGGCCGACGTCCTCGGCGAAATCAACGGCGAGATCCGTGATTCGAAAAGGCTGGTCGGCCGCCACCCGCGCCCTGGGAACCGACGTCAGAACCGCCTGGGCAACCTTGGCAAGCGCCCGCTTGTCCTTCTCGCGTTGAACCGGCCCACGCGCGAAGCGCCGGATCACCTTTCGCCGCGAGGAGTCATGGGAGAAGTAGAATGCTCCGTTTTCTCCCACAACCCCCGCTACGGGCCAAAAACGGCAAATCAGGTCGCACCAGCCCGCCGGACGACCGGTGACGGGGACCATGGCGAGACCAGCCTCATACCCTGCCCAAAGCGCCCTCCAGGCGCTCGGTTCGATACGTCCACCCGTGGACAAGGTATCGTCCAGATCGAAACAAAGCCCCCTCGCGAGGGCGAGCTCCTTCTTCGGAGCTTTCGATAGAGGCGAAGGAATCATCATGGCTAGGCTCGGCAGCACACCCAGCAACCGGCGACCTTGGCGCTCACGAGCTCAAGAACTCCGTAGTGGCTTTCGCGATACTCTCTATTGTCTGCTCGAAGACATCGTCGTCCTGCTGCAACAGGGTCATCCTGAAGCCTTGATGTGGCGTGGAGAAGGAGGAGAGAGGCACCAGGCAAACACCGGTTGCCGCGAGCAGATAGTAGACGAAACGCTTGTCCAAGCTGACATTTGGCTGGTCTAGGGCCGACTCGACCAACCTACGAGCCTCGGGGCTATCGACATGGAGCTTCTGGGACTCGTTCAGTGCCCCCTCCTCGAAGACCACGCTCATGTAAAAGGCCCCGTTCGTCCTAACTACCCTAAGGCCTCTGACCTCCTCGAGCCGCTCATAGGCCACGTTGGCCCTCTTCTCGTATCTGGCGTTTCGCTCCTGTAGCCAGGCCTCATACTCCGGATGAGACAGAATGCGAGGTATGGACAGCTGAGGCAGCGTCGTGGAGCAGACCTCCTGCATCTTCGCCTGCAAGAGGCCATGCGCATAACGGGCAAAGGCCGGATCCTTGTCGGCATTGTATATCTCCAGCCAACCACACCTGGAGCCCGGCCAAGGAACCTCCTTGCTGATTCCCCGCATGGAAATGCCTGGAACATCACCGATGACGCGACATAGAGGCTGGGTCTCCATCCCGTTGTACACAATGCTCTGATAGACCTCGTCGGCTATCAAGAATAGGTCGTGCTCACGCGCTATCTCAACAGCCTCTCGCAGCAAAGCCTCCGGCCAAACCATTCCGGTAGGATTGTCGGGATTGATTACGAGCAGCCCGGAAATCCGCGAATCATTCTCGACCATGGCTCGAACACGGTCCATGTCCGGCAGCCAGCCGTACGATGGATCGAGCGCGTAGGTTAGCGGCGGCTGCTCCGCGTGGGAACTCTCCGCGGCCGAATGAGTAGTGTAGGCGGGCGAGGAGATTATTACGCGCACCTTTGGCCTCAAAAGGCCATAGATCTTCTGGATGGCATCGCCAAGCCCATTGAAGAAGAGAATGTCGTCGGGAGAAATCTGAACCCCACCCTTCTCGTTTGTCAGCCTCGCCAGAAACTCCCTGGTCTCCAGCATCCCCCTGGTGGGAGAGTATCCGTAGCTCTTGTCGTCCTGGGCCAGGTCGGCAACGATCGATTTGAGCCAGACCGGCAGCCGCTCACCCCTCGCAATCGGATCGCCGATGTTCTCCATATGGGTCGTTATCCCGAGCTTCCGAAGCTTGTCGGCTATTTCGACAATGGCTCGAATCTCGTAGGTGATCATATGTGCAGGAGTATAGAGAATATCGTTTCGCATCGCGATGTGTCCTCGATGAGCTGTCGTTGACGAAAAGCCTCCGAGATGGTGAGGCCGCTTTGCCCATAGGCCCACCACCGGCACGAAGATAGAGCATACCTGAAATGCTGGGGCTCGGCACTTCTCCCCGTCCGCCAATGGATTGGAGGTGACGCTCGGCCGAAATGCCTGGATTGAACCCAAGAGAACCAGCGGGCAAGGTAGAGTTTGTAAGGAATAGCTTTCCCCGACACCTTGTTTCGTCGCTTGGCGGTCTTAGGTTGTTGGTAGAGGTCAAGATCATGTCCCCCAAGAACCCCGAACGACGAACCAACGAAGCTCGAGGCGAGTTCGAAACTCTCGCCTTGGAGCATGTAGATGCTCTTTTTTCCGCGGCCCTCCGGCTGACTCGAAACGAGCGTGACGCAGAGGATCTGGTCCAGGATGCCCTAGTGAGAGCTTATCGCTTTTTCGATAAGTTCGAGCGAGGCACCAACATCAAGGCCTGGCTGTTCAAAATCCTCACCAACACCTTCATCAATCGGTACCGAAGACGATCGAAGGAGCGCTCGGTCGTGGAGGGAGTAGAGCAGCAGACCGTCACCGAGAGATTCTTCTCTCGCGACATGACGAATCTATCCGATGATCCCGAGACGTACATCTTCGAGCGTCTTCTTTCCGACGACGTTCTGCGAGCAATAGACGACCTGCCAGTCGACTTCAGGCTGGTCGTGATCCTTGCTGACATCCAGGAGTTCTCCTACAAGGAAATCGCAGACATCGTGGGCTGTCCGGTGGGAACCGTGATGAGCCGACTCTTTAGGGGCAGGCGGCTCTTGCAGCGCCGCCTGGCCGAGTACGCCGTGGAGCAAGGTATACTACCTGGTGGCGAGGAAGCTGTCGCAAGCGGAGTAGAAGGTAACGGCCAACTGGCTGATCTAGCGGCATACCGGCGGCGTCGTGGTGGCTAGCCTGTTGCGAATGACGATGAAAATGACGGTTTGGAGAGCAGGATGAAGTGCCGAGAACTCACCGGCTTCGTCGAGGCTTGCCTCGATGCTTACGTCGACGGTGAGCTAGACGACCGAGACTGCGGTGAGCTGGAAGCTCATCTCGCCGAGTGCGAGGTATGCTGCGAAGCGGTGCGTACCCAGGCGAGGCTCAAAGCCGTCCTTAGAAGAAATGCGCAGGCCGTAAAGGCGCCTGAGCATCTTTTGTCACGCATATCTCAGTGCTTGGACTCCACCGACCTAGCCCTCCTCGAGGGACGTTCCGACGTTCTGGACGACGATGAAGCTGTCCTGGCCTCGAAGAGTCTTGGTCCGGCCCGAGGCCACTACCTTATCCACCCTACCAGGCAAGGCTCATCTCCTGTTTGGCGCTCCATGCCGTTGTTCGCATCGGTTGCTTTTCTTTTGGTCTTCGTATGGATCTCCGGCGGGGGATTTGCCCATGATCCACTGATTGATGATGCCGTTCGCAAACACGTTCGCTCGCTCCCATTAGAAGTCACGGGTCCACCGGAAAGCCTCGAGAAGTGGCTGCGAGACAAGGTGGAGTTCAACCCAGAGGTTCTGGTTTTCCACTCCGGCCTAGAGCCACTGGGTGCCAGGCTCTCGCACGTACGCGACCATCCAGCTATCTACGTAGGATATGGGCGTCCGGGAAGCGGACCCGACGGTGAGCGTCAAGTGAGCCTGATAGTCTTCTCCGCCCCATCGTTCGACCCGACGGCTGAACGCCACAGACATAGGCGAGTTGGACGCCGAAATATGATCGTCACCCAGAAGAGTGGCTACAACGTAGTTGTTTGGAAGGAGAAGGGGGTCGTTTACTCATTGATCTCCGATCTGGATGAGCGAGAGCTACTCGGGCTGATCCACCCCCCTACCCAGAAATGACGAGAGTCCAAGGTCCGAAGGATGCCCCAGAATGGCGGTTCCAGGTGACCCCGCTTCTTGTTGGACCCAAGGAACTAACCCTATTTTTGGGGCCCTTGATGCCATCTCGCCGGTAAGTCACCTTGGGGCAAAGCGCGGGCCGGCTCGACAAGCCGGCTAGGGAGACTGGAACAGAGGCGAGAATAGATTGCGATGGCGAAGAGTTTCGAATAGTCGCGTCTAGGCCTCCCCGCCACCCCCATCACCGATTAGCCACCCAAAGATGGTGGCTCTCGTTGACCCTCCTGCAAGCTCGACGTAAGATTCCTCCATTCGACGCGTGCAGGCAGAGCACGAGACAAATCAGCTCTCTTTTTGATCGGAGAAGTAGTTTCTCCGGCGACGGAAAGATTAGAAGATGGCCAAAGATATTCTGCTCATAGAGGCAGACGACGAGTTTGCAACCGCGCTCACCGACGCATTGGAGAGCAGGAACGCGAAAGTCACCCGGACCGCTAACGGCAAGGAGGCCGTGCCGATGGCGGAGGAGGGTAACTTCGACGCAATAGTTCTTTGCGTAGAGCTACCCAAGATGAGCGGATACGCGGTCTGCAACAAGTTCAAGAAGAGCGACAGTTTGAGCTCGATCCCACTCATCGTGATGTCGAGCGAGGCCACACCCAAAACGTTCGAGCAACACAAGAAGCTGAAGACGAGGGCCGAGGACTACGTCATCAAGCCCTGCGAGCCTTCGGAGGTCATCGAGAAGGTCGATGCCTTGATAGGTCTGCCAGCCACCGAAATAGAGAGCCAGCCCTCCGATATGGATGAGGATCTAGAGCTTCTCGAGGACGCGTTCGACTCGTTGGAAATGACAGACGATGATGATGACGGGACCTCAAGCGATGATGACAGCGACGATGACATAGAGGATCTCTCCATCGACGCTCTGGAGGTGACCGAAGAGCCGGTAGAGGAAATCGACTCCGCCGATCTGGCAATCGATGCACTAGGAGACGAGTCGGATAGCCTTGGTGATGACGCCGACGATGACATCGAGGCGCTCGGAGATGATGACTCCCTGGCCGACGATGCCATCGAGGCTCTCGGCGAGGATGATGACTCCTTCGAAGATGAGGATATCGACGTCCTTGGCGAGGACGACTCCCTGGCTGACGATGCCATCGAGGCTCTCGGCGAGGATGATGACTCCTCCGCGGATGAGGACATCGACGTCCTTGGCGAGGACGACTCCCAGGCTGACGATGCCATCGAGGCTCTCGGCGAAGATGATGACTCCTCGGCGGATGAGGCCGTCCAAGCCTCAAAGCCATCTTCCGATGCGACCGCGGCTCCCACATCCAAAGCCGGTGCTCGTCGACTCGCCAAGCTCGAGGAAGAGAACGCGGCTCTACGTAAGCAACGAGGTAGCCTAGAGTCCAAGCTCGCAAGCATTGAGGACGAGCTACGCGCCAAGACAAACGAGCTCGAGGCATTCAGGGCCGGAGGAGGAAGCGGCTCCAAGGAAGCTTTGAAGCTGAAGTCCGAACTGACTCGGAAGAACAAGGAGATTCTCTCTCTCAAGGAGACAATCAACGAGAAGGAGAAAGCCGAGCTACAATGGCAGGAGCGTGAGACGGAGCTTGAGATGAAGGCCGCCGATTTGGAGGAGAAGGCCCTTCAAGAAGAGGCTCGAGTCAAGACACTCAATGAAAAGTCGGCTGCGCTCACGGAAAGAATCGAGAAGCTACAAGCCGAGCTCGAAGACGCGCTCCAAGCCGAACGGCGAGTGGGAGAGCTGGAGACGGAGCTGGAATCGATCTCGCAAGAGCGAGACCGCATTTCATCGGAGCTGGATGACTCAACGAAGCGACTTGATAGCGCGGAAACCAAGGCGCGGGTGTTAGAGCGCCGCGTGGATGAGATTACCACCGACCTGGACTCTGTCCGAAAAGAGCTGGAGGAGTCCAAGCAGGAGGCAGAGAGCTTCCGTGAGAGAGCGGACACGCTCGAGTCGGTCGAGGAGCAGCTAAAGACCTTGGAGGCGGAAAACGCTCGCAATGAAGACAGGGCAGTGAAGGCCTACCAGAGGCTCAAGAGTGATGAAGCTCTACGCGAGAAAACGAGAAAGGCTCTGGCGGTAGCGCTCGACCTGCTCGACGAGGCACCCAAGAACATCGACGGTGCAGACGAGGAAGAGTCGCACGAGGCCCATGCCGAGAGCGCGTGACTCCTGTAGGCTGCCTCAACTCGAAATCTATTGGGCCATGGTTCTCAAGCGCCCCGACCGCCAGACTTCTTCTCGATGAGATTCTTTGCTTGAGTCGCGAGCGCGGTTGGTACGTTCCTGTTTCTGGCGAGGCTGCGAAGCTCGCTTGGGCGCATATGGGGCAAAAGACGGAGCGCTGTAGGTAGTGGGGTCTTGGGATTGTTCACCAGATTCACCTTGATCTGGTAGTTCTTCATCCAGTCACGATTGGAGAGAACGATCCGCATCACCTCGTCCGGGATGGTCCTCGAGTTAGTCAGACCGACGACCTCCCCCTCGGTGATGCGAGGACTCTGTGCGGCTGCTGCCTGCACCAACTTGTTCGGATCACGAAGGAGCAGAGTCCTAGCCTCCTTGTTGCCTAGAGTCGCCAACTTGATCTTTTCCGAGACCGTCATCACGAGGACCTTCTGCGCCAGTGTCTGGCGCCTGTCCTCCATCTCTTCTTCATCGATCTCCTCGTCCTCGAACTCCTCGGCGAGCTCACCGCTATGAGCTTCCAATAGTCCCTCTGCGGTTTGCTCCGCCGGCAAGGATGCCTCTGCTGCCTCCTCCCCGAGGATCCTGCGGCGAGCCTCTTGGAAGCTAGGCAGATCCGGAATGTTCACACCAGAGCGAACAGCAAAGTCCACGACCTTATCCAACAAGGCCGCTGACGCTCGAGGGTTCTCGTGAATCGCGCGAATGATGCCCTCATGTCGCAGAAGTCGAAGCTGGTTGTCCGCTATTATCGAAAGCAGCTTCTCGTCCACCGCACCCGCTAGATGTGCAAAGGTCTCATCGGAGGTGCGCGAATTCAAAAGAATCAGCTCGAGGTACTGCGGCTTTTCGGTCAGCCGCCGAGCCATGAAGTCCAGGACCTCGCAGGGCAGCTCACCACGCAGTACCGGCGCCATGATGCTATCGGGAAGGTTGGCAGCAGCAGCATTGGCAGCCTCTCGTACATCCTCCTCGGGATCGAAGGTAAGGATGAAAAGGGCCTTGACCTGCTCCGCTGGCGGCATGGGAATGAGAGCCTTGGCCGCCATCATCCGCATTGGCTTGCGACCCTCCGGATCGACATGCTTGCGAAACTGCGGAGGGAGCACCTCAGGCGACAGAGGGCACCCCGCTTGTGGCTGGCCGTTGGGCTCGGATGAGTCTGGCATGGCTAGTCTGTCTCCTCTCTTCCTAGATTGCGCTCGTAGATCAACCTCAACCCCTCTAGCGTCAGAAGGGGCGCCACGTGTTCGATGGTTCTTGATTCCTCGGCTACCAAGGGAGCCAAGCCGCCCGTGGCAACGACTATTGGCTCGAAATCAATCTCTGCTCTCATCCTCTCCACGATACCGTCGACGAGGCCGAGGTAGCCGAATACGAGCCCGGACTGCATAGATGCGACCGTGTTACGTCCAACGACCCTCTCCGGTCTTCGCAAATCCACCCTTGGAAGCTTGGCCGCGTGGTGAAAGAGCGCATCCATGGAAATGCTGATTCCTGGACAAATGGCGCCTCCCATGTACTCACCACGGGGGCTGATCACGTCGAATGTCGTAGCGGTCCCAAAATCGACCACTATCAGCCCTTCTTTCCATCGTTCGAAAGCAGCGACGGCATTTACGATACGATCGGCTCCAACCTCTCGGGGATTGTCATAGAGTATCGGCATTCCGGTTCGAATGCCTGGTCCTACGAATGTGGGAGCCCGACCGAGAAGACGCAGGCCCACTTCACCCAACGTGTCCTGCAGTGGAGGGACGACCGTCGATACGATCATGTCCTCAATCTCTTTCGAGGATAGAGAAGCCCCACCAAGCAGCTGATGGATCAGGACCAAGTACTCATCGGCGGGCCGGCGGGTGCGCGTCTCGAGTCGCCAATAGTCACGAAGACTCTCACCATCGAAGGCTCCGAGAACCATGTGAGTGTTGCCAACATCCACGGCGAGAAGCATGGTCGCACCTGTACTGAACATTGAATAGCCGGGAAGAACTCTCTTGCAAGTTCGTGGAGCACTATCCGCTAGCCTAGTTCCCCTCCCGATATGTCGCCGAACTGCGCGGACACCACCTCACCGCTATATACTCTCTTGGTGCTTCCATCGGAAAGCCTCAGCAACAAAGAGCCGTCTTCAGCAAGCCCTACAGCCTCACCCGTCAGCTCATCCCCTTGCGGCATCAGGACTCGAACTCTTTGTCCGACAGTGACGTTCATGGCCAACCACTCCTCCCGCACGCCCCCAAAACCGTCTTCGAGCCACCTCTCGTACCATTCTTCGATGCTCGAGAGCAGCGCGGCCAACAACAACGGCCGGCTCACCATACCGCCAGTCTCGACCTTCAAGGAGGTGGCGCAGGAGGCTATCTCGGGAGGAATATCCCCTTTGCTCATGTTGACGTTCAAGCCGATACCAAGCACCACGAAGTCTACTGAATCGTTCTTTGCATGAAGCTCGGTCAGCAATCCCGCCAGTTTCTTCCCCTCGATCTGAATATCATTCGGCCACTTGATGCCAACCGGCAAACCAAAAGCCTCGCGAATGGTACGAGCGATCGCAACCGCGCCCACCAAGGTCAACTCCGATGCCCTCACCGCCGGGAC
>SKWY01000259.1 GCA_007128675.1 Deltaproteobacteria bacterium
AAACAGGAAAAATACTGTCAGAAAGACCAATCCGAGGATGAGTCTTTCTCGGCAACAAGTCTGCTTGAAGGCCACGGTAAGCATCTCTTTCTAATGAAGTCGAAAAAAGATACGTCTACCAACGGTGATGGGCTGGATGGCCTTCTCTAACAGCCACGAATACCCCTCGACAGGTAGCACGTATCTTCTCGTCACAAGCCAACTCTCCTTCGACCACAGCCCGGTCATCGGTAGAATCGACGATCCTGGCTCGAAGACTCAAGAGGCCCGAGACAGGTGTTGGTCGGCGCAGCTTGATGGCATATTCGGCGGTGACCGTACAAGGTGGAGACGAAGCCCCCGTCCTTTTCATCAAATGCCAGGCGGCGGTCCAGTTGCAGTGACAATCGAGAAGAGTGCCGATGATTCCACCACAAAGAACTCCTGGGAAAGCTTGGTGATACGGCTCAGCCCGCCACAAGGCAATGCCTTCTTCACCCTCTATGAAGGACCTGATGCGCAGCCCCTTCTCGTTGGAAGGCCCGCATCCAAAGCACTTGTTATGCGGAGCAAACGTCTCCTGGAGGCTCTTTTCCTTTTCCATGGAGTATGGATGCAACACATAAGGCCAGGATCGTCAAGAGTTCATAGCTTTCAACAGGTCACGTTCGAACGCCCGCATCTTCCTTGCTCGCAAAGGATGCTTGTGATCGTGCCCGAATAGATGAGCTATTCCGTGCGCCATCAACCGGCGGATCTCCGCATCAATGGAATGTGAGTAGCGAGAGCACTGCCTGCGAGCCGTTGGAAGCGATATGACGATATCACCGAGAATCAAGGGCGGACCCTCGTCAGAACTCGGGGACTGCAAGAGACCGTCGTTCTGAGGAAAAGCAAGGACATCGGTAGTTCTAGAGATTCCCCTGTACTCGAGGTTGAGAGAACGCATCTGCTCGTCATCAACGAACAACAGAGAAATCTCGGCATCTGGCAGTCCAGCCGCCCTCAAACCGCGCCGCAGATCCCGTCTAATGGCTCTTCTGTCCAGCTCCACATCGGAGCATTGAAAACGCATGTGAAGACTCATGGCTCAACCGGTCCCAAGGCGCTTCAACGCCTCGACCTTGGAGTCCGGCTCATCCTCACTCTCCAAAGAATCGCCGTTTTCCAAAGATTGTCCACGCTCCTCTTCGTCAATCGCACCGCTTTGATGCTTGTCTTCATGCGCTCCATCCCGGACAGCCGAATCATCAAGGTGCGCCGCCTGGGGTACTGAAGCGGCTACGCTCACCTCATTGGAGCGCTTCTTCTCCGGAGAAGGACTCCCTTCTTCACTCCCAGCATGCTCCCCATCCCTAATGCTGTCGACTTCTCTTTCCGTAGAGGCCGATTGAGACTTGGCGGTCTTCTCCCGTAGCTTCTCCTGCTTGATCTTGTCGCCGTTTCTAGTCTTCTCCAACGTCTTGTCGGCGGGCTGTTGGTACTCTGGCCTACTATGGTGAATGGCTTCCAAACTCCTAACAAAGGAACGAGTGATGGCGTGTAGATCCTTCAATGTGATGTTACATTCGTCGAACTGGCCGTCCGCAAAACAGGCGTTTATCACCTTCTGGACTAGCCCCCGCAATCGATCTGTAGTTGGCTCCGTCAATGATCGAGCCGCCGCCTCTACGGAGTCGGCAATCATCAAGAGAGCGGCCTCCCTGAAACGCGGCTTGGGGCCGGTGTAGCGAAAATCCGTCTCGGCCGGAGCTGATTCGCCCTTCCTCTCCGCTTCATCTTTCGCCTTTTGCCAGAAGTAGGCCAACTGCCTCGTGCCGTGGTGCATGGGAATCATGTCAATCAAGGGTTGAGGCAACCCAGCAGCCCTGGCGATCTTGATACCGTCGGCAACGTGTCGTCGAATTATCAGTACGCTCATGCTGGGGCTAAGCTTTTCGTGTGGATTGTCTCCCTTCTGGTTCTCGGCGAAGTACAGCGGGTTCTTGCCCTTGCCAATGTCGTGGTAATAAGCCCCAACCCTCGCGAATAGAGGGTTTGCTCCGATTGCCTCGGCCGCGGACTCAACCATGCTCCCTAGCATCATGGAATGATGGTAGGTTCCGGGAGCTGCGACAACCAGGTCCTTGAGAAGCGCATTGTTCATGTTCGCTAGCTCGAGGAGCTTGAGATCGGTCATGTAACGAAAGACGTTCTCGACTAGGATCGTCAGGCCAAGCACCAACACCGGGGTGACCGCTCCAGCTATTGCGGCCGACAAGAGAGACGGATAGGACTCCGTGAGTTCACCGTTCTGCTGGAGAACGAGAGCAGCCACGACCAAGACGTTGATCACTGCCATCAACACTCCAGCTCGCCACACCCCGCTACGGTCCCGCGCCCTGCCGACATGCTGGGCGGCGACGATGCCACCCACGAATGTGAACAGGGCGAAGCCAATGCTCGCGTCGGCCACGACTCCTACCAGTGCGGAAAGAGCCACGGCAAAAACAAGCGTGGTTTCGGCCGACAAGACCAGACGAACCAGCACGACCGCGGCTCCGGCGGGGATCGCGAAGTAGAGCATGGCCCCAGAGACTCCCGGCATACGATCGGCCAAGGCATCCCCAAGAAACATCCCTCCGCGAACGATGAGCAGAGTGCCCAAAAGAATCGTCAACAGAAAAAGCAGATCCTTGCGAGAGGGCCTAAAACGCCAAACCCCACCGCGAGCGAAGCTAAAAAGCGTCAGGACGATGAGAAGGGCAAGGAGTCCAGCGCCAACCTGAGCCTCCAGGGTGCTGGCAGTGGCCGCCTGTTGCCGAATGCCTTCGAAGATGAGCAGGTGACGCGGTTCTATCCGCTCCCCATCTCCTATGATCTTTTCGCCGGCTTCGAGTTCTATGAACGTTGCCCGCACACTAGCTTCGGCTTCCTCCCGACGACGTTCCGTTTCTTCATGATTGTAGATTAACGTCGGAAGAACTAGCCTTCGAGCCAATCGGACGATCTCCGCTTTCTTGCCCGGCGAAGCCGACGGCAAAAGATCCGCCACAGCCTCATTCAGCACCGCACGGGCAATAGGAAGATCACGAACCTCACCCGCGACATCCCCAACAGTCCTTTCGCTACGCGCACCTCGAACGGGAACGGGTCTAACGATAATCCCCCGCATGTGGTCAGGGGGTATTAACTGCCTGTCAGAAATGATTGGGCGAGACATGCCATGACGCACCAGTTGAACCAAGGCTCGCTCCATCTCGATCGAAAAACGTTGACGAGCCAAGACATCAAAGGATGTGTCATCGAGGGGGAGCTGGAGACGCTGCAGGAAACTGTCCATATGCTCGCGCAGGAACTCCAGTGCCCTGGCGTCATCGACCAAGCCAATGAGATCATCAAACTCTGCTCCCTCCTCATCGGCAGCCCCATACTCCGTGGGCAAATCGCTAGCCGAGGCAAGCCGTTCGTCCTGCTCGTATCCATCAACGGGGCTGGAGGCACTCCGTTCTACCCGAGCGGCAACCTCGAGCCGATGCTCATTCCAGGTTTCCCGCATGAAATCGAATGCCCCGCGAACGCGCCTAACTGTCTGCTCTCGTGCATCTGCATCGTAGTCGTAGACCGCTAGGACGTTCTCCCTTGCTTCCCTCCTTTTGTTCTCCGTAGCTTCACGGTCCTCGATTCGATAGTTTCGATGAGCCTTCAGGGTGCCTACCGCAAAACGGCCCACATCATCGGCGTCGTAGGGGATGACCTGATGCGCCCGAGGTCCCAAAAGAGCGCCACTTCCAACAGCCAGGACCAACAGTAGAACGAAGGACACACAACGGCCCATCAGGCCGCTGCCTTCGAGAACGCGCCCCCATCCGTCTCTTATGACCAGCTTGACAGGCTGATCCGTGGAACGGGCGAGCGATGAACCATCACCCTTGTTTCCAGAGGTCATTTGTGGAGTTCCAGATCCCCGCTAGTAGGATCCATCATCGGCGCCATGCCATGAGACAATCGTCCCCTACTGTGGCGAGCATTACAACCCCTGAGATACTCGTGAAAAAGAAATGAGTTCTGTCGAGAAGGATAGCCTGGCGAAGCAACGTCAACCCGGAGCCTCCGGATCTGCGCCTTCCTGCTCCAGCTTTCCGGCCCTCGAGCTAGGTACCTCTCCCGATCTGGCCGAGGAGCCCTCGGAATCGCCGTTACTCGATGAGGCACCCCCAGAAGGCAATGAACCCCCCTCGGCCAACTGTTGCGATTCCCGTGCGGCCTCCCTTTCCTTTTGGGCACGCCTATCGTCATCCTGGTCATATGCCCTTATCACCCGCTGAACCAGAGGATGCCTTACCACGTCGAGGTCGGTGAAGCTGCAGAAAGCAATGCCACTCACATCGCCAAGAATCCTTCTTGCCTCGATTAGACCACTGGCACACCCAGACGGAAGATCCACCTGTGTCACATCGCCCGTGACCACGGCCTTTGCACCAAATCCGAGCCGAGTGAGAAACATCTTCATCTGCTCACCGGTGCTATTCTGAGCCTCGTCCAAAATCACGAAAGCATCGTTGAGTGTGCGCCCCCTCATGAAAGCAAGCGGAGCCACCTCAATGGTTCCTCGCTCGACGAGATCATGTGCCCGATCATCCTCCATGAGATCATGAAGGGCGTCGTAGAGGGGGCGAAGGTATGGGTTAACCTTTTCGGCAAGATTGCCCGGAAGAAAGCCGAGCTTCTCGCCTGCTTCCACGGCGGGGCGGCATAGAACGATTCGCCTCACCTTGTTCTCGAGCAAGCTGGCAACGGCCATTGCCATGGCCAGATATGTCTTTCCCGTGCCCGCCGGCCCAATGGCGAAAACGATATCATGAGCCCGTATCGAGTCGAGGTAGTGCTTCTGACTTGGGCCCCTTGGTCCAATCGCTCGTCCCTTCGGGGTGACAGTTACGGTATCCAAAAAGATGCTCCGCAAGTCTACCTCTACGTCTCTGACAACCAGTCGCGCTGCCTGGTCCACATCCTCGGGGTAAAGAGGAAACCTCTCCTTGGTTAGGCCGTAGAGCTTTTCGAGCAGAGCTCGTGCTGTCATGGTGGGCTTCACGGACCCTGTTAGGTAAAGCTCACCACCTCGGCTCCCGATGCGAATGTTCAGTCTTTCCTGTATGAGACGAAGGTGCTCGTTACTCGGGCCACAAAGTCGCCTGAGCCGGTCTGCATCATTGAAGCGAAGGGTCAGGGTCGAGCAATCATCTCGACCAGACCTTGCCTCTTCCTCTAACTCATGAGTTTCTTCACACATCAACAAATCAGGCTTCACGGAATCGGTGAGAGCAGAAGATAACCCTCTGGCTCGCTGTCGGCAATTCGATAAAACCATTCACCGAAGTAGGGATACTGGGTTTCCAACCGCGAAAGAAGACCGGCCTCAACCAGCTCACTCAAGGAACCTGGCAATGTGCCCGTCTCCAAGCGAAACACCTCGACGGCGAACTCTATGCGGGCCCGCATGTGGGATGCCACCGCATCCTGGCCTCCTCGAGGCATGACCATCCGCGCCACCCCGCTCTCGGAGCTAAGCGCAAGATAGGAGAGCGCTCCCACTCCCGCCAAGACCGCACAACCAACCGCCACCTGCGCCACGGCTCTTCGCAGCGATCCCAACACATCGATCTTGGCTTGCCCCCCCAACCGTCGCCCAGATCTTGATGGCGCCAACGCCTCTAGATAACCAAGCTCGGTGAGCTTGCCAAGCGCACTACAAGTCTCGAACTCACCGAGCCGAGAAAGATCAATGATCCGCCGAACCGTCGTGTCTTCATCGGCGAGCGAGTAGACAGCGCGCTCATTTGGCCCTAGCTCTTTCGTCTTGTCTTTTTCCTGGTGAGGTTCATCCAACGAACGGACACGGCGAAACGTCATTTCATAGGAACCGATTCGCTTCTTGACCATTGGCCATTCATCGACCATGCGAAAGCCCTCCATGAGAGCCGTCTCGCTGTCGATGGGAATGATCGAGCCCGGATCGTAGTCCACCTCTTGCTGCTCGAACGCATATGTACCGCTCTTCCACCGGAAAAGACCGTAGACCGTTTCTGTGGTTTGGAGCTGGTACATCTGTCGGAAGGTGGCCTTGTCCAACATGCCCTCTCCAATCAGGATGTCTCCTAGCCTCCGGAGCGTTCGCTTCTGAATGGCCAACGCCTGCTCGAGCTGCGCTTCAGTCAGGATATCTGCCCTGACCATCATCATGCCCAACAAGTCCTGCTTATTGCGATTCTCCGCGGTGGCACGAACTATACTGCCTTCCACGAAATAGATCTGAACCGAGCTCTTCTTGTCCTGCACATTCAGAACGCCCGACTTACGCTGTTGTCCAATTAGCTGCAGGATGTCGGCCATGCCAAAGTCCTTCAGCGTACCGGTAAGCGCCATCCTACCTATCCCTCCTCCATAGAGCCCAATTGCCTACAAGCCAAGATGCCGCCACGAGCGAAATCCCGACGACAAGCCTCAACATACCAATGCCAGCCTGCGCACTCTCCACGAGAGGCAATGGCCCCAACATCAATAGTAGGCTCATCGCCCCCACCAAGAAGACGCCGAGCAATAGGGCCCCTGCTATTGGCCGATCCAAGAGAATATGCCCCGAACCCGGAAGGATGAGACTGACAGCACGGGCCGAGCCCTCACGCCAGCTTTGATGACGTCGCACCTTAGCCTCCTTCAACAGGCGCGCCCTCTGGGAGACAGTCTTCTTGTTCTGAAAAACACTCACACACTGACCGCAGAGACTACCCGTGCCTACTTCGGGATCGCATCTTGGGCAGGCAGAGCGACCACACTTCACACACGAAGCAGCGGGCCTACTTTTCCTGTAGACGAAGACCACGGCAAGAAACAGAAGGGGCAACGAGGCCACGGGAAGAAACGGGGCCATGTCCGCTGGAAGGATACCCGCAAGATGAACCTTGATTTGCCGGGCTGCGTCCTCGCCCCTCTCGTTGCCCGCGCGAGCAAGCCCGAGGATCTGCCGGTTGCTTAGCACCTCCTCGGCAAGAGCGAGGTTCAAGCGAGCTTCCGCGTCGGGAAACTCGTCCATGATGGAACCGTCTAACTCAACCGCTCGACGTCGAGCCTCACGTCCGGGACCCTGCTCACCCGTTCTGAAGTAGACCTTGGACAGATTGTGCCAGGCGGCCGCCGAGGCCGCATTCAGCTCCGTGGCCCGCCTAAATGCCAATAGCGCCCCCTCAAGGTCGTCCTGGGCGTAAAGCACAATGCCGATATTATTGTGAATAATAGGTTCGCGAGGACGCTCATCAAGCGCGGCCTGATAGAGACCGAATGCCTGCTCCAGCCGCCCCTCTCGCTTATGATGGCGCGCCAGAGAGAACAGCTCGGTCCAGTGGGCGCTTCCTTCTCGGACGCGCTGATCCAACACGGCCACGGTGCTAGCCCCTCCATCGGCGTGTTCCAAGCGCCAAACCTCTTCTGCCCGAGTTCCCCAGAAGCTCCCATGCCCCGCTGCCACGGAGGCCAAGAAAGGCGCAGTCGACAAGAGAACGAGCGTCATAGCCAGAACAGCTCTCTCCTTCCAAGAAGCATGAAACCAGGCTGCAGCCGTGAGGACCATGACCAGCACGGCAAGTCCGGCGTGGAGTAAAACGGGAGCCACTAGCAGGGCCAGCCCCACCACACCCGTCTGAATCCGAGCAGCCCCTCTCGGAAAGAGATGATGAAAGTCGTGTAGGTAGTGCCGGAGCGTTCTGAAGACAACGAGTCCCAGAAAACAGAGTCCCGTCAATATCAAACCAAGTGAGACATTGAATAAGAGATTGGCGAGATGAATCCTTCTTTGCGGTATGACACGCAGCTCCGATCTTAGCGCATGCCAGGTAGAGGATAGAATGGGGCCCGCCTGGAGGGGGTTGTCGGCAATCAATGCTCTTGCCTCGAACCAATGAGCCCCAGCGGAGTCAGGGGCTATAGCCACCGCCAGCTTTGCGCTCTTGAGAGCATCCGAGGAATCCTTTCTTCGAAGATGCTCCCTGCCCTCTCTTTGAAGCGCAACGGACATTCGAGGCAAGGCGCTTATTCCAAGCTGCCGCCGCATGTCGAGAAGCGCCTCGGTGGCCTCATCCGCCGCTGCTCTATCCAGCCTTGCCAAAGCCTCGCGCCGTCGCTCCCACAACCTCTCTATGTCCTCCAAGGTGCCCTCTGGAGCAACGAGCTTACGGGCAAGCATGGACACCGCTATTTCCGTGTCATGCCGGTCCCCGTCCACCGGTGGTGATTCATCCTCGGAAGGTTCCTCGTCCAACTTGTCATCGGTGACCCGCTTGGCAGGCGCATCGCGACGAGCCTCCCTGTCAGGCTGTCTTTCCGGCCTCCTCGCTTCCTCGTCATCTTCCCTAACCGTGGCGACCTCATCCACGTACCATTCGTAAGCACTCCTTCTCTCTGCCTCGTCGTGAGGCAAAGCTTCCACGTCTTCCTGCGGCTCCTCGGGCTCCGGCTCGAGTTCTTCAGCGTCGTCCTCCTCGACGACGACAGCCTCTTCTTCTGGCTCCAGACGACGAAAGCCCTCTTCCAGAGGGAGTTCGATCTCCCATAGGTCGTCATCAGGACGTGCCGAGGCCTGTCCCTCGAGGCTCGAGGGAGCACCTGACGCCAACAGCGTTGCCGCCAGGGCAACGAGCATGAATCGGGAATGCACGAAGTCGCACGATAGCATAGGGTGACCTAGCCGCAACCAGCATATTTCACTCCCAATCCTTGGGTGTACTGGCAGAGCGCGTCGTGCGCTTCCATGACTGCGCAGTAACCCCTTTGCGGCACATGAGATCGCACCCCCCAAACCAGGCAGCCAGGCGCAAGCCTTGGCTTTTCGCCCTCCTAGGGCTCTCTCTTCCTCGTCCCACATCAGATCTTTTGACAAGAGAGTCCTTATCGACCTCACCAAGACCTCTTTGAAAGCCGGCACCACACCCCATACCCGATCCTCGAGATGAGCCGAGCCGAAGATCAGGGTTCACTCCGCCTTCGTGACTCTCTAGAATCCTCGCGGTTCAGAGGAAGACGGCAGTAGGAGCTCGTCAAGCAGCAGTTGGATCCAACTACCCTTCAACACCATCATATTCGGAGCACATAGATGCAGTACGACCCCGTGGACCAGGAGATTGAGCCCCATAAGACGGCTCTACAGGAGATCGCTCGACTTCTTTGCATAATGGCGCGACTCCGGGGCCCTGACGGTTGTCCATGGGACAAGGCACAGACGCTCCAATCCCTACGACCCTGCCTGCTCGAGGAGACCTATGAGGTGCTCGAGGCGATCGATGATGGGGATGATACGTCCCACCGTGAAGAGCTTGGGGACCTGCTTCTGCAGATAGTCTTCCAAGCGGAGCTGGCGCGTGAGGGCGGGCGATGGGGCATGGCCGAGGTCGCCTCGGGCATCTCGCGAAAGCTTCTCTTCCGCCACCCCCACGTATTCGGCGATGTGGAGGCCAATGACGCGCAAGCGGCCTATCAAAGCTGGGAGAAGGTAAAGGCCGCCGAGAAGAAGGCACGCGGAAGACCAAGAGGAAGCGTGCTCGACGGTGTCCCGCTAGCCGCTCCCGCTCTCCTTAGAGCGGAAAGGGTCGGCGAAAAAGCGGCTCACACCGGCTTCGATTGGCAACACATCGGGGAGGTCAGAAGGAAGCTAGACGAGGAGATCCGGGAGCTGGACAAGGCCATGGGGGCAGGTGATGAGGACGCTATCTTCGACGAGCTAGGAGACGTCCTGCTCACCTTGGCAAGCCTGGGGCGTTTCCTTGGTATTCACGCGGAGGACTCATTGAGAGAGGCCGTGAGGCGCTTTACCGAGCGCTTCGGGGCTCTGGAAGAGGATCTGGCCTCCCAACAAATCTCTGCCAAGGATTTGGACCCCGACGCCCTCGAGGCTAGATGGCAAGCAGCGAAGAGTCGTATCGAGCCAAGAAAGAACAAGAACGATGACCGGTGACAGTCAGGGGAAGCTCAAACCTCACCGGCCGCGCGCTGTTTTCCTGGATCCAGCTCGAGCAATCCCGGCAGTCCTGGGAGACCCCGGGCCAAGCGCACACCTCGCAGAACTGCACGACCCAATACCTCCGCGGCTACCAGCCCAACAGTGCTCGCATCCACCCGCGCCGATGACCCCGCGGCGCCGGCAAGGCGCTCCTCACAGATGACCTCCCTTCCGGAGGTCCCCACGGATACGACCAGATCGCCATCCAGTATCGTGTGGCAAGGAGAAATGGTCCTCACGAGGCCATGGCCGGCAAGCCGTGCAACGTGGGTGAGTTCGACGCGCGTCAGCGGAATCTCGGTGGCAACGAGCGCCAATGTCGTGCTCTCGGTGGGGGCCGCGCTCTCGGGCTCCTGTTCGAGAGGCTCACCGTAAAGGCGCAGCCTCCCCCTATCGACGATCTCATCCAGACTCGATGAGAGAGCCCTCGTATCAGGGCCTCTTCGAACTCCGGCGATCCTATCCCCGCCTGCGGGATCCACGATGTCTCCGAAGGCATTGACGACTACCAGAGCACCTACGGTTCCTCCCCCAGGAAGCCTGGCGGCGGCGCTTCCCACGCCACCCTTCATGGCTCTGGAGATACCCATGCACTTCCCAACCACCGCGCCCGTACCGGCACCCACGCAGCCTTCTTCTACTCTTCGGTTGCTCGCGTCCTCACAGGCCGCATAACCCATTGCTGCGTCTGGACGGGCTCCGTCTTTTCCAAGGATGGCCCCAAGGTCGAGAATAATGGCCGTCGGGACGACGGGAACCTTGAGGCCTGGGAGCACGGGGAGGCCAACCCCGTGCTCTTCGAGAAAACGGGCGGCCCCCGTTCCGGCTTCCAGGCCAAAGGCGGACCCGCCGGCAAAGACTACCCCGTGAACACGGCCGTGCACGTGGAGGGCGTCGAGCGAACCGAACTGCCGAGTGCTGGCTGCTCCCCCCCGCACATCGCAGCCTCCAACCGCTCCCTCATCGAACAGGACCGCGGTCACACCAGTCCTATTGCCTGGATCGCTGACCTGTCCGACCTTGACGCCCGGCACCGCGCTCAACCCTTCACCGAGCCACTGAATCTTCATTTTCTAGCTCCAACGCTTAAGTGTGAGGCCGACTACCCCTTCGACCCAAGGCTGAATCGATGAGCCACGTACTTGCCTAGAGCCCTGATTTCGGGGCTACCAAGAGCCAATGTGGCCAGACCGAATACGACTACCCCAGCTCCTATTGCTCCAAGGAGAACGGCAACGTTGCGAACAGCCACGAGCGTCAGGGCACCGACTCCAAGCTCGAAATCTCCAAGCATGGAGACGAAGTACGCCACTGCCCCCATTACGAGAGCCGCCGGAACAGTCCGAGCGAGGCCAAGTCCCACTCGGCCTAGACCAAGGGGGCCGACCTTGCGGCGAAGTAGAAGGAGAGAAAAGAGAAGATTGGCGTAGGCGGCTATCGAGGTGGCAAGAGCAATCCCTCCGTGACCCAAAGGGCCGGTAAGCAGTCGAGCCGAGCTGAAGAACACCGCAACGGAGATGCACCCCACGAGGACAGGGGTCCGCATATCCTGCAGGGCGTAAAAGCCCTGAACGACGACACGCGTCGATGCAACGGCGGGCAGACCAATCGCGAAGAATGTAAGAGCAACAGCAGCGGCTCGAGCATCATCGTGGGTGAAAGCTCCACGCTGGAAGACGACGGATACCGATGGCAACGACAAGACAATCAACCCCACGGCCGCCGGGACCATCATGAACAACACCTGCCTCAAGCCGTCGGTCAGAGTCTCCCTGTAGCGTTTTGTTCTCCCAGCCGCCGCGTGCTCGGACAACGACGGCAAGGAAGCCACGGCCATCGACACGGCGAAAACCCCAAGAGGAAGCTCGATGAGGCGATCGGCGGAGTAGAGCCAGCTCACGGCGCCATCACCGACGGAAGCAGCGAAAGCCTTGGAAATCAGCACATTGATCTGATGAATGGACGCCCCAAAAGTCGCCGGCAGCATGAGCCAGAAGAGACGGCGAATGTCTGGGTCCCCGAAGCCAAAATCCGGCCGAGGAAGAAAGCCCGATCTCATGAGGGCGAACGCGTTCACCAGCACCTGGGCCGCACCACCAATAAGAACCCCATAGGCGACTCCAAGGACTGGAGGATCCACTAATCGAGAGAGGACCAGGGCTCCAAAAATGATCCCGAGATTGAGAAGCACCGAGGAAGCGGCCGGAATGAAGAATCGACGCAGTGAGTTCAGCACGCCCATCGCGATGGCTACGAGCCCCACCATCCACAAGTAGGGGAAGACCCAGCGAG
>SKWY01000204.1 GCA_007128675.1 Deltaproteobacteria bacterium
AAACAGCATCACCTGCCTTCATGGCCGTATCCCCGAGGGCGTTCTCGCCCAGGGCACCCGAGATTCAACAAGCGATTAGATCTCGTCGTTCTCCGCCCGTCCAAGATAGCGCCTAAGGACCTCTTTTGGAGGGCCCGCATCAGGCGGCCTAATCCCCGCCAGCGCGGGGCGCGCCCAAAGGGCCGGCGCCTCGGCGTCTGAGCGAATGAAAAGGTAGTAGCGGCCGGTATCGAGCTGGGGCATCGCCACGACAGAGCCCCCCACAGCCTCCGAAACCGGCTCTCCGTGCTCATCCAGAAGCCAGCACTCGACCCGATCGGCCTGTGACCAAGCTCCGATACCGACGGGGCCGGCCCTCTCGACATCGAAGGAGAACGCCCGAGCCTTCATGGGACCAAGCATGACCTTTGGGCCCAGACCCTCACTCGCCTTCAACAGCTCGGTCGACGAGAGAGACAAGGTGCCCCCAAGAGTCCTGCCGCTGATGGCTCGTACCAAGACCTCGGCTGCGCCTCGTGGAAGGATCAGGTCCTCTGCGATCCCTTCATGATGGATATCCACCCGCCTATGCAGGCCTGGTCCGGATATGCTGACCACCATTGGCTCGAAACCTCGAAGGTGAAGAATAGTCGGCTCCTCTTTCAGGCTCTCCACCCTTAGCCTTTGCATCCTTCCCGATAGCTCGACTACCGAGGGGAGAAAGACCGATCTGAGGGGAGCGACTTTTTCGTCGACGGCTATGAGTCCGAGCTGGTCATCACCATGGCCATCCAACCAGACGAACAGTGGGCCGGCTCGGTGATAGAGAAGCAGAGTCCCGCCACTCGCGGGCACGGGCGAGTCGCCGCGATGGAGAATCCCGTCGGATCCTAGAAAGAGCGCCTCATCAATGGCCCCACGAGCGCGCACCGTTCGTCGATGCCGAAGAGGCTCCTGTGACCCGGAGATTTCGAGACGGATGAGACCTTTTGTCCTCTCTACCCTCTCGAAGGGTCTTTCGGGTCCAACGAGGTACCTTTCCTTGGCAATCGCAGGGAGCAACTCGAAGGAGTAGCCCCCGCCCCTGTCGGCTCGAACCGGCATGATCGTGAGATTCGAGGCAGAGCTTTTAAGCACCTCTGAAATCGCCTGTCCCGTCCCACCATGAACGCTCCTTACCGCCTCTCCATCGGAGAGGACCGCCAGAGTCGCTTCATCGATGATCAAATGAAGAGTCTTCTCGCCTGGCGGTAAATCGAATGACCGGCTTTGACCTCGAGCGACTACTCCGGTGTGCATACCTAGCTGTACGCTCTCGGGCTCGGCCGAAGCGTTTCTCACAACGCTTGTCCGGATATCCAGGTCTCTATGCGAGTGCGCTCGCTTCGCGTTCCAATACCTCGCGACGCGCCGCTCTCCGGCCAGGGAAACCCCCACGGCCACCCTCGGACCCAACCCAACCACAGAAAGGTCACCGGGGCGCTCAGGTTCTCCCTCTCCATCGACTATCTCGATAGCCGGTTGCCCTTCTCGAGAGCTGGCAACGACTACCACCGGCCCATGACTCACCTCCCGCCTGCCGAATATCCAGCGCCTGGGTGCCTCGGGATCTATATTCACGCTCGCAATCTCTCGGGCGGGAATCCTCAACACGAGCTGCTCCTCCAGTGGCACCTCGACCCTCTCTAGAGTCACCCTGGCATCCCTTCTGCTCGCACCGTCCTCCAGATCACGGACCAACCATGCCGCCCCGCTTCCCTTTCGCAGTAGGGCACCATCGGGGCTAGGTCTTGCGGGCACGTGAATCTGGTCGCTGAAGCGAAGTGTCTCGAGTACTTCTCGGTCCCGAATCTTCAAGGCGCCAGGCCTCTCGCCCTCCACCCTCACAACCGCCAGAGCCGGCTTTATGCCTTCCACAAGCTCCATACGAGCTGTACCCGCAAGGCTCGACTCGGTCACTGTCCTAGGCATCACCGTTAGCGCACGAAGCTCTACTTCGTTGCCTGTCCTGTCGACCGACCAGATTCGGAGCCTGTAGCGCCAGTCCGAAATGCTCTGCCCCACGGGGCTCGAGGGAGCTTGCTCAAAGTCATCCGGGGATGGAGTCCGGCCTCTCGAAGGGTCATCGCCAGAACCCAACAAAACGTCATCGAGTGGAGCGACTCGAGGTGCACTGCCGCTCTCTGGCAGGGGTATCTCGAGGAGCACTCTTCGTCCAAGACGAGATGCCAAGGGCACCCAGGGCTCATCTTCTCCCTCGCGCGCATCTATGGCCATACCAATCGTCTCCCGCGATTTCGCCGAGAGAATCAGAAGCCCAGGTGAATCAATCTCGAGAGGATGGACGATCATTTCGTCGCCAGGGCGAAGGTCTCTCGATACGGGCGTGCGAAGAGAATCTCCATATGCCTTATCGACAACATCCATGGTTATGCTCGTTGCCGCCGAACTGCTGCCCACGGGCTCGACGGAAAGCTCGTACTGTCCGGCGTCGAGGTAGGTGGAGATGAGAAAGCTCCAGTCGCCTGGCCTGTCATCGTTCTCGGCAACGAGCCTGCCCGAAGCATCGAATAGCCTGGCACGTACATCGGCGCGGCCATGAGCAGAGAGACTCACCAATCCTGGCTCGCCCACCGAAACCGGAATACTCGTTGGAGCCCTAATCTCTCGAGTCAGTCCATCCAGAAGCTGTCTCGGCCGGACCGTGAGCCCGTAGTTCAAGCGATCATTGGGACGAACGCTGGAAAGCTCCAGACGATGGCTCCCTGCAGACAAGGAGCCGCTCCAGCCTCGCCCCGGCAAGACATCGGCGAGCTTCTGGTCGCCGAAAAAGAGCTCCCCTTCCATTCTGGCTCCAAGCTCGATCTCGACCTCTGCGGGGCCGGGCAGGTCGAACAACCATACATCCGGCTTTCGCGCCGCGCCCTCGGACGGCTCGCGCCATTGGTGCGTTACGGACTCATCTAGTGGCAAACGATGTGGGCCCCGGCCACTGAAGCTAGGAGAAGAGACCGAACGAGATACTCTCGTCACGCATCTGCCCCCCATGTCGGAGGGCAACACGATGAGCCGATATAGCCCCGGCGCGAGGTCGAGTTCCAGATCGCCCATGACGCCCGGCCGGATGAGGGGCCACCCATTCTCGTCCTCCAAGCGAACAGCGAAAGGTCCCCCTAGACCAAGGCTCTCTAATCGATATGTACCCTCCTTCTCGACCTCGAAGCGGTATAGAAGCCCTTCGCCGGCGAGGAGGTTCTCTCGAGCCGGCAGCCCGTCTCGCAGGACGCCGCCTTCGACGAGCCTAGCCGGTGAAAGCCGAAGCCCAAGTCGTCCGGCGGATCTTCCTCGAACTCTAGTGGTCGCCTGATACTCTCCTTCACGGAGGTAGAGCTGCATCAGAAAGTTTCGACCGGATCCTCCATCGCCCCTCCTCTGCAAAGAGGGGTTGGTGCGAGTGCGCACACTAGCCTCGGTATCGAGCAGGCCGGTGCTCTCGAGCCGGTACAAACCCGGACCATCAATCCTAATGGAGTAGGAGGCCTCCCCTTCTCTAGGAATGTCGAGATAATGATCCCGATTCAGCTCGAGAGCGGGAAAGACCGGTCTTTCGTCCAGCAGAGCATCGCAGAGCCTCGGCAACGGTATGTCTGAAGAGAGGTGTTCCGGCTTGAGCGCCAGGCTATAGCGAACCTTCCTGTCTGCCCTGTTTTCGATGCGCACCTGGTAATCACCGGGCTCTAGGCGAGCTTCGCTCTTCGGGCTGTCATCATTGACCGAGAAGTGCATGAGTGAACCCTTGTCGGTGCGAGCCCGAAGAACGCCGGGCTCCGACACGCGAACCGGAATAGTCAAGGTCTCGTCGGCTCTTTGTACGACCGGCAGTGGATCGACGGGGTCGATTGGCAGTCTCCGAACGACGACCCCCGTATGGATGCCCGGACGGGAGGCCAGATGAAGACCATACCTTGCTCCCGGCCGGAGCCTGACGTCCTTCCATTGTGCCGCCGGTAGAGACGCCTCGGCATCGAGGTGGTCCAGGTAGTCGGGCCTTGCTTTAAAGAGCAGGTTCCAGATCCAACTCTGGCTCGGCCTCGACGAGGCGCTGGAAAGAGATGCCTTTAGAGCCCCTTTCTTCTCTGGCTCTATCGTCAAGACGTGCATCCCCTCATCTAGGGACCACTCATTGCCGGACGGCCTAGTGTCGGGAATCACGTATCGCGCCGGTCGCCTCACCATCAGAGGCTCGATCCGAAACCTTGCGGCTGGATCGGCATCGAAACGGTAGCTACCGGCACTGGTGACGTTTATGTGAACGGTGGTAGTACCCTGAAGGTCGAACTGGCGCACCCATGGAAGATCGGGACCCACATCGACAGCCTGCACCTCGACCTTCTCGGTCTGAAAACCGGCTAGAAACCTCCCGCGGCCATGGTCCCTTATCAACACCGCGGTCGCATCGGTATTATCAATCGCATGCCCAGAGTGAACGGTAGACACCCAGTAGCTCGCCCATTCTCGAGCACTACCCGCTCTACCAGGAGCCAGAAAACCCTCCTCATCATCGTACCGAGGAAAATGTGAAAGAGTGTAAGGCTGACCTGCCTCGCCCGCTACGGTCACAATCAAGCCGGTCTCGGAGGTAGGCCCCATTATCTCAGCCACGGGCATGATCGAGCTTTTGTGAATCGATGAGCGGCGTGAGCCCGGACGAAAAGGGCTGCTCTTGTCGAAGGGAACCAGCGAAAGCTCGACGTCCGTCGGCTCCGACACCTCCAGCTGGACCTGCCTCGACTCGGAAGGCAGATGGAATCGGTCGAGACCAAAAGGAGAGAGTGTTCGCTTCGAGCGTCCCACTGAAGAAAGAGGGGGTATGCCGTAACGAAGGTGCAAGGCATGGCCGGCCGAGGCATCCTCATCCTCGGCCCAGTCTCTCGCCGGACCACCGTACGCCGTTAGAAGATACAAGCCAGCTGGAAGCTTGGCCGATAGCCTACAGACACCAATTGGCTCTCCCGGCCTTGCGTACACCTCCTCGATGATGGGCTGCGCATCGACCAGCCAGCGCCCATCACGCCAAAGGCGAAGGTCGGCGAGACTCCGACCAGCCGCCTCGAGGATGACCGTATGCTCCCTCGGAAGATGGATCCAGTACGAACGCTGCTCGAGGTCGTGGAGAGTCGCCTCGACAGGACGATGCTCGATGAGGCGAGTTGGATGCTCCTCTCCTTTCTCCTCGAAGCGCTTGATGGCGACCTTGGCCTTTCCTCTGGCCGCAGGATGCCCTCTGGTCACGATTTTGTACTCACCCCGCTCGAGAAAGGCATCGATACGTCCATCGACATCACCGGGAACACCATGGAAGCTGCCTGGACCGGCCATTCTATCGACGAGCTGTACCGCCGTGCCCTCCTCGCTCGTAACTACTATCGCGAATCGCCCGAAGTTTGGGATCGTCGCGATCACCTGGTTCCTACCAGCCGCGGGAACGCGCTCCTTGTCGAGAGATGGAAGCTCTAGACCGCCGGAAGCTCTCGCGATGGAGACACTGGGAACCGCTAGGAAGAGGAGTAGTGCCAGTCGTAATGGAGACATGCCCCCTTCCATCGCAAGGGCCGGGCCACATGCCTTCAAAGGGCGCAAGCCGCCATCGTGCCTGGAATAGAAGAGACTCTCGTGGAGGACAGGCCGCGCCGCCTGTGGCCATCCTCCCACGTGATGTGGGCCGGCAGCCGCACACCGAAGAGCAGCTAGTGTTGAACCCACCGTATTCGCGGGAGGCCGTCACGAGGCCGCCTTGCGATTCTGGAGCAATCAGCTCGACCCCGCCGGAAGAAGAGCGAAGAAGAAGCCTCCAACGGGATCAAAGAGCCAAAAAGAGATAGCGTTTCAGCCCGCTATGATTCTCTCGTAGTTCGAGGGGTCGGTTGCTCCCTCGGTGCTCACGAGCAACACGGTGCTCTTTTCGTTTAGGCCAAGACCCTCTCGAGCAAGAGCGAGATCCTGTCGGCGTAGAAGGGCCAAGAGGCCAGCGAGGCTGGAGGAGCCCGACTCGCCGGATACGATACCGTGGCGATGGTAGGCGCGCATGGCCTCGTAGGCGTGATCGTCCTCGATGGCAAGGAAGAGGTCCATGCCGTCTCGAATCACAGGCCATGCAAGTAGAGATGGGGTGGCACAGCAAAGACCAACCATTATCGATCGATGGTTTCCGCCGGCCGTAATCGGCTCACCCGCTCCCTTTGCTACCGACTCCAAGAAGCACGCGCACTCCTCTGGCTCGACACATACGAGCCGCGGACGCTCCTTCCCAAACTCGAAAACCATGCTGGCGGTCCCGGCGGCGGCCAGCCCCCCTACTCCAGCAGGAAGGAAAACGGCGTCTATCTTCCTATCGGTTTGCTCGAAGATCTCGGCAAAGATCGTGCTGTACCCAGTGATGATATGCCCGGGCACCTCCATATTCCCCGGGTAGGCAGTGTCGGCGATGACCTCCCAGCCTCTTTCGGCGGAGACCTTCGCGCACCTGGAAACACAGTCATCGAATGTTCCCGGTACGAGCTCGACGCGGGCACCCTCGCCCTCGATGCTCGAAATGCGCGCCTTGGCAGTATCCTCCGGCATGAATATCACGGCATCTTGACCCAGCATGCTCGCTGTCCAGGCGACCGCCCTTCCATGGTTGCCGTCGGTAGCTGCCGCGAACGTGCTCCTGCCAAGCGCCGTCCGAAGAGTCTCGTCGGCGAAGAGGGAGACAGGAAGATCCTCGCCCCGCTCCTTTTTCCAACGGGCACGGAGCACGGAGTAGATGGCCCAGCTTGCGCCTAGCCCCTTGAACGCGTCGATACCATAACGGCTGGACTCGTCCTTCACGAGCAAACCGCCGAGGCCAAGCTCGGAGGCAAGATCCTTGCAGTCACACAGCGGCGTCTTGGCATAGCCGGGGAGCAGCTCGTGAAGCGCTCGCTGCTCGCCGCGCCTCAGGGTCTCGAGAAACGAAAGCTCGCCGGCGCCCCAATCGGGCTCATCCACTCTCAAATCATTGAATGCGTAACGTGCCACTCTAGCCCTCTCTTACGGTCTCTACGGCCACCGGATGATCCTTTAGCGCCTCCAAGAGCAAAGCCATGGTGGGCAGCCGGCGCAAGACTATCTCGGCGGCGTCATTGGAAAGGAAACGGGCCTCCTTGATCTCAAAGGCAGAGGCGTCGAGCACGATCCTGGCTTCTTCGCTTTGATGCACCAGGTCATTCCCGTGACGAGTCAGAACCTCCTCTGCACCACCTTCTCTCCACTTGATCGACACCACGTTTTCTCCACCCTGCCGCTCCAGCAGATACACGCCTTCACAGCCCTCGTAGGTCTCCTTGTGAAGGGCTATCCGAAGCTTGTCGCGATAGGGTGCTCCCGAGGTTGGACAGAACGTCGCGCAGTTGCCGCATGCGTTGCAAAGATCCACCAGGTTGGCTGTTTGGTGGTTTTGCTCGATCTCGAGCGCGCCATCCTCGAGGGCCTCATGGCTACACTCATCGGCCTTGTCACGCCTGATCCGATAGACCGGGATCCTCCTTGGACTCGTCTCAAAGGAAATGTTGGCTCTGTTGGGACAAACGGAGACGCACACATCGCACCTAAGGCCGCAGTCGAGGCATCTGGAGGCCTCCGCGCGAGCCTCGCCGAGCGAGAGTTCTCCCGTTATCACGCCAAAGTCACCCGGTCCTTTCAGAGGGGGATCAATCGGTGTGATCGGAGCCTTCAAGCAAGAGGCGCGATCCTGGAAGGTCGCGGTGGAGATCCTTTCTTCTCGGGCGGGGGCTCTACTCGAAACTGGCAGCCCGAAATGGGAAAGCATCATATCGGCAGCCCTTCGACCGTCGGCTATCGCCTGTATGAGCGTGGAGGGGCCACGCAAGGCATCACCACCTATCATCACCTTCTCGATCTTTCCTTGAAGGCTGCTTTCACGGTCGTAACGATCCTCGGGGAGGTCGTCACCCTCGAGAAGCCCGGCATGGAGCTTTTGCCCGACAGCGGGAATTATCGTGTCGCATACGAAAGTGTCGGTCTCTTCCGGGATGGGCTCGGGCCTGGGCCGCCCAGAGGAGTCGGGAGGGCCTAGCCGCATCTTTTGGCAAACGAACGAGAGCCGCCCCTCGGTCTCCTCGATTCTCGCGGGAGCTAGAAGCTCGTGAACCGCGACTTCCTCCTTTTCGATGGCGAGGATCTCCTCATGGGCCGCCGGCATCTCGGCTTTCGTGCGGCGGTACACTAGATGCACGCTTCCACCGGGCTCGGCCAGACGAACCGCCGTCCTTGCCGCGTCCATGGCGGTGTTCCCGCCCCCTATGACCACCACATCCTTCCCAAGCTCTGGTCGCTTGCCTCGCCGAACATCGGAGAGCATACGCAGGGCCGGCAGCACCTTCGGGCTATCCTCACCGGGCACGCCAAGGCGCCGGTCCTCTTGGGCCCCGATACCCACGAAGACGAAATCGTTCTCTTTGCGCAGCTCCATCAGCCGGTCTCGATCGACAGTCTCGCCGGTCAGAACCTCTACGCCGACCTCCGTGAGGCGGGCCATGTCGCGGTCCATGTCCGCCTGCTCGAGTCTGAACAGCGGAATAGCGTCGGTGACCATGCCGCCGACGAAAGGCTTCGCCTCATGCACCGTCGCCCTGACTCCAGCCAAGGTCAGATACCAAGCACAGGAAAGGCCGGCTGGACCGGCGCCCACAATCGCCACGGCGCGGCCTGTGTCGGGGGCGGGCCGCGGCAGCTCGGGAGCAGGCGCCTCATGAGCCATGGTGCGCTTGACGTTCCTTATGCCCAGCGGCTCCTCGTAGTTTACCCGTGTGCATCTGGTCCTGCACGTCTGATCACAGACCATGCCCGTGACGTTGGGAAACGGGTTGTCACACTGTATCGTTCGAAGAGCCTCTTCGAAGCTGCCGGTCGCCGCATGGGCCATGTAGGCGGAGACATCCTGACCGGCCGGACAGGTATGAACGCAAGGCGCATCCACGCAATCGAGCATTGGAAGGGCTCGATCGGTCTTTATCGTTCGATCCGGGTATCTCGACTTCTTGTAGCTCTCCTCGCCAGAAAGGCCCCTAGAGTACGAAGAGAGGTTGGACAAGGCCGCCTGCTCCACGGAACCGGCCTTGTCGCCCGCGTTCAGCCTCGTAAAGGAGTCGAGGTCGTCGGCCCCAACCTCCAGCATTGCGTCCTCGAGCTCGTCCAAGTACTGGCGCAGCCTCTGATAGCCTCCGGGGCGCAGGATATCCGAGCACACGGTGACAGGCCAAAGCCCCGCCGCTACCAACCGAGAGACGTTCCAAGCATCGGCGCCTCCCGCGAAGGAAATGTCCATCTTCCCCTCGAATGCGTCCTGAATCTTCTCGGCAACACGCACCGAAAGACGATGGAGCGCTCTTCCGCTCATGTAGGACATGGGGCTGGATGCGGGCAGAACACCTCTCTTGTTCACGCACTCCAGGGTGTTGGTGAGCTTGACGCCGAATGAGAGGCCATGGCGTGAGGCTACACCCTGTAGACCCCTCAAGATATCGACCGCGTCGTCCCACTTGAGATCGTGCTCGAAGGCCTCGTTCGGCACCTCGGTCTCAAAGCCCAGCTCATCGTTCAAGATGCCCCGCAAAGTCGTTGGTCCAAGAAGCGTGGGGTTCAGCTTGACGGTCGTGTGAAGGGCTCTCTCCTCTAGAAGGAAGCGGCCAATACGCTCTATCTCCTCGGGGGGGCACCCATGCATCGTGGAGAGGGTGATACTGTCGGCGAGCCGATCGGGTACGGGTATCTCCGTGGCGCGAGGATAATGGCGCGAGGCCTCGACGAGCCTCTCTTTGAGACCATCGTTGGATCTGGTCAGACGATCGAAGAAGCCCTGCACCTTGCCACTCTTGATTCCCTCCAAGTTGTAGCCGGCCGACAGGTCCATGATGAACCCGGACTGTGGACCGTCGACGAGCCCCGCCTGATGCTGCAAGACTCGGATCAGGGCCCAAGCGCTCTCGTACTCGGTCGCACTCTTGTCGATGGGCAGCTCCTGTGACCACTCGACGTTGTAACCCTCGTCGGCCATGTCGATGCATGGCCTCGGTATGTCGAGCTCGTCCAGAACCTGCACCGTCTTGAGCTCGATGAAGCGAGCGCCACAAAGCCAGGCCGCCACGATGTTACCGGCAAGCTGGCTATGTGGGCCAGCAGCGACGCCTATGGGCGAGTCAAGCCTGTGCCCACGCCTAGTCGAGACAAAAGGCTTACCAGAGAGATCGAGACGAAAGAGGTCCTGGTGAAGACCCAAGAAGGTGCCGCGAGAGGTGGTCTCACGCTGCATCCACTCTAGAAGACGTTCCAGCGATAAGGGTACGAGCTCTTCGATCATCATGATTCTTTGCCTGATGTTGGCGTTGTCCTTTGTCACGAACTAGCTAAAGGCTCCTAGACCGCCAGCTGCCTATCGGAGCCACGATCAATCAGCTTGCGAAGAGTAGCGGCTGGGTCGGCAAACCGGCTCGTGAGAATCATCGCGGCGATGATGTACGGTTTGTAGCCCGCCTGCCGATACTGTGGCACGCGGTACTGCTCGAAGACCTCTTCCGTGACCTCTCCAAGCTCGCAAGAAACGCCGGTGATATCCGCCGGCAAGCAATGCATGTAGAGCGCCTTCCCATCCTTGGTGCGATCCATCAACGCACGATCACAGGTCCAATCGCTATGCTTCGCATTCGTGGCTAGGCACTCCCTCTCCAGTTCCTGCAGCCCCGCCCGATCCCCGGCTCTGAGGAGCTCGGTACGCCGCTCCATGACCTTATAAGGCGCCCAACTCTTCGGGTAGACGATATCCGCTCCGTCAAAAGCCTCCGCCATGCTCGAGGTCTGGGAGAAGCTCCCGCCACTATCGCTCGACTGGCTCTGTGCCCTTGGCACCGTATCGGGCACCAGCTCGTAACCCGGAGGATGGGCCAAGACCACGTCCATGCCCATACGAGTCATCAGACCAATGACTCCTTGCGGCACCGAAAGGGGCTTCCCATAGCTTGGCGAGTAAGCCCAGCTCATGACGAGCTTTCGTCCCCTAAGGTTTTCGAGGGAGCCGAACTCGTTGATGAGATGTTGGAGGTCCGACATGGACTGGGTGGGATGGTCCTGATCGCACTGCAAGTTCACGACTGCTGGACGAATGGGAAGCACTCCCTCTTCATGCGCCTGCTCCAAAGCGGCGGCCACCTCCAGCATGTACGTGTGTCCGGCGCCAAGATACATATCGTCTCGGATGCCGATAACCTCGCTTAGGAAAGAAACCATGACAGCCGTCTCACGAACGGTCTCGCCGTGAGCGATTTGAGACTTGCCCTCGTCGAGATCCTGCACCGACAGGCCAAGAAGGTTCGCGGCGGAAGCATATGAAAAGCGTGTTCGCGTGGACTGATCTCGAAACTGAGATATGGCCAGTCCCGATTCCCAAACAGAGGTGGAGAGCCCTTGAAGACGAAGGAAACGCAAGACCTCCGCCACATCGAGCACGGTCAATAGGTCCTCTCGGCTCTTCTCCCAGGTAAGAAGAAAGTCGCGACCGAAAAGTTCGTGTCCGCGCCCCGCGATGCGGTCGAGAAGAAAGTCCACCTGCTTCTTTGTCTCGTTGTTCATGGTTGTCTCTGCCTCATTTCGAATCGTTGTTGTTTCTTGTCTGTCCATACCAGCGGGAGCGACGCGCAGACCGGCATGCAGCCGGGGCTACGACGCCATTTGGCCGATGATGGAAAGAAGACGGATCGGCTCAGTCGGCCTGGGACATGCGCAGGGCATACTGGGCGTAGAAGGCGGATGCCTTGACGAGGTGTTCCACCGGCACCTTCTCGTTGGGAGCGTGAGCGAGCTGCTCATCACCGGGACCAAAGCCTATGCAGGGGATGTTGTGGACCCCATTGATAGTGACGCCGTTGGTCGAGAAGACCCACTTGTCGACCTTCGGAGGCTCCTTGAACAGCTGCGTCCCAACCTCGGCGCCCAGCTGCACGAAAGGATGGTCCTCGGGCATGACCCATGTCGGGTAGTACTTCTCCATACCGTAGGAAAGCCCGGTGTAGGCCACGCCGTCGTAGTGCAGCACAGAGACCTTGGCCTCGGGATCCGAAAGAACGGCCCGAACCTCGGCGACGGCGCTCTCCTTTGTCTCGCCGTGCGTCAGTCGCCGGTCGAGATGCAGGTGAGCAGAGTCTGCTACCGCGCAGAGCGATGGGCTGCCGGAGCTGAACTCGCTTATCGTCACGCTTCCCTTGCCGAGGAAGGG
>SKWY01000413.1 GCA_007128675.1 Deltaproteobacteria bacterium
ACTCAGCAGCCCCGTCCAAGCTGAGGTTCCTGCTTCGCATGGCATCGTGAAGAGCATGATAAATCTTGTCCTGCATCTGATCAGGGCCTGAGCACATGCGCGTTACCTTAGGAAAAACTGATATGGCTGGCGGGGACCTGCAGGGACGGTTACCACCGGTGGGCTGACGATAAGAAGCGAGTCTTCAACAAGGCAAATCTATCCGGGCTCTGTTGGGACCGGCAAGTGGTAGAGCCCAGGCAGCCCCTTCGGCTGCACGATGGCGGCTCAGCCGGCCAACTACGCCGAGGTGTCGCCCGCCCGACCTGGTCGGAGTGACTTCGACATTTCGAAGGCCGAGGTCGAATCCGTTGACCTGCATCGCAGCGCTAAACCCGAATCTCATCCGACCATTCCGATTGGCAGGCACGGCCATACAACCAAGGTGGAGGCGGGGCTTATGTCGGAGCCCGAGACCGTGTGAGCTGGGTGCCCCCCCGGCTGCGTGGCAGACCACCTCTCTCGTTCCGAAGAATCACCCCCGGGGCTGAACTCGGTGGGCGTGCGGTCTAGCCCCGAACGGCATTCAGAGGACAAGTTCCGTCTTGGAGGCAGCAGCCCAGATCGCCAGAATCCCTAAGAATGTCGCTGGGTGCGCCTGCGCCAGTCTTGGTTCGTCCCTACTTTGCTCGGTTGGTAAGCTCCTGTACCGGATCTCTGACCCGATCTGTCGTTGGCTTTCCAAGCCACTCAGGTCCGGTACGGCAAGGGCGACGTCGAGCGCCAAGCCATGGTCTCGCCCGTGCTTCTCCAAGCGTTATCCCTTCAGGTCTCCGAGTGTCCCGTGCGGATGTACTATCTTCCACCGCATGAACACTCGATCAACTCGTCGCGATAACTCCCTCAGGAACTCAATCACTCGTCCGCTCACAAAGTGGTTCTTTCGCTAATGAATCGTTGCCGCACCCCCTTCTAAGCGCTTCCGTCCGCCATCCTCCTCCGCCGGGACTACGGCAACGATCCTCGTGAATTATGCGAACAGAGCTCGGGCAGGGAATTCAGGCATCCTCCACCACGGTCATGCCCAAAATGCGTTCCCTGATCGCTTCACACACTCTGTCGATCTGTTCTGATATGGCTTCTCGATTCTTCGTCGCCTCGCGCCAATACTCCGAATGCTTCCGCTCCTTGTACTGGTAATCAACAGCCTCGCCATGAAACATTGATAATAGGCTGCGCAACTCCGTCCACACCAAGTGATCGTAGAACGGCCGATTCTTCTCCATGGCCTGACTGAACGGATCGAAAGCCTCACCGAAAGCTTTTAATCGTCGAACCTGGCGCTCCGCTTCAGGCTCAGAAGGATCGACATGGTCGAGCACTGGGCGAAGGCTCAGGACCGCGATGCGCACCTCTACGAGATGCCCCCAGATGTCCCGGTAAGCCTCGAACTCCTTCTCAAACTGCACACGATGAACGTGGGTCGCGCGAAGAAGCTTCGAACGCAAATGCTCGATTTCCTCCGCATAGGCTTTCTGAAGGCCGACGCTCAGTTCCGCCAACTCTCGTTCGAACTTCGCCCGCTCGCGGGTCATCATGCGATCCGCCCAGACCTTCCCTAGCCAATTGGACAGCCCCAGAACGATGGCCCCCGCTCCTCCGACCGAAACGAGGATGGTAGCTCCAACCTGCAGCACTTCATTCACCGGCATTACACCCCGCTTCTATCATTGTGACCATGGGGGGAGTTCTTATTTGGCATAATAAATCGCTGCCGCACTCCCCTTCCAAGCGCTTCCTCCCGCCACCCTCGTCCGCCAAGAGTGTGGCAACAATCCTTATGCATTATCCGATGTCGTCGCGGCCGTCGGAATCAACTGTCTCGCTGGCCAACACGAACCGATACCCCTCTCTTCGAAAGAGCTCGACGATGCGGATGCACTCGAGCTCAAGCCCTTGACAGACATTCGGAATCTTCGGTCGCGCCGGAGGCCGGGACGGCTTTTCCTCCGTGACAACGGTAGCTCCGTACAACTGCGCGGCAGCGATCACGAACGGGTCTGCGCTCGACTTCCGTCGCTTCGGATCAATGAGTTGTGGATACGCTTCTAGGATCCGCTTTGTCTCCCGTTGTAGGTCGACATCGATCGGAAGAAACGCCCCTCTATGCCGCATCGCCCATTCAAGAACCCTGTCCTCCTGCACCTTGAGCTCCTCGAGAACTTCTTCGACAGAGGCAACCACCCCGTTATCCAATAGCCTGCCGAGCACCTCCCATACGTCACCGGCCATTTCTGGAGGGTACCACACCCGGAGATCGATGATCGAGCACGTATCGATCACATAGGTGGGTGCGTCCTTGAAGAGGTCCACGGTCACTCCTCAAGGAGAGCGCCGATGGAGTCAAGGTGCTTAAGTCTAACATCAAGCAACGTGGATGCATCGGACCCAGTGAGCACCCCCTCATCATGAGCGGCCATCACCGTCCTAGTGTACGATCTTCCGGCCTTGCTCAACACGTCCGTAGGAGGTGGCACGAATCCTTTCCGCGAGGGCTTTGATGTCCGATATGCCGCTTCTACATCTCGACGATATTGCCGATATTCGTCCTCAGTAGCTTTTCCGAGTGTGAGCAAGCGCCGGAACACAACTTCTCCGCTCACTGAGTACCGCCTTGCCACCGAGCGAACCGCTGCCTCGGATACGTCACCCGGCCGTGTACGCGCCACAACGTCATCGGCTAGGAAGGAGGCACGTGGGAGGAGCGTCGACGCCGCTACCGCATTACAGAACACTTCGACTGCCTGGTCCTCGGGAGGAAGATCCAGCGAGCTTCTCAGGTCGCATATGCCAGCCCTTCGCAGGGCAAGATGACACAACTCGTGGATCAGCGAGAATGTCCTCGCCCGGTAGAGGTCCTTACGGTTGACTGCTACGACCGGATACGGAAACTCCGCGATCGAGTAGGCTCGCATCTCACTTAGGGACACGTTGGCTGTCTGAAAGACCAAGACATGTGCTCGCTCGATTGTGGCGCGCCACGAGTTGAACGCGATGCGCTCATCACGCCACCCGAATTGCTCGTCAAGGGGAACTGCCAATGCGTTCCGGAAGCGGCGGCCTACCGCTTCGGGATCTTCATTCACATCGGCGCGAAGCGGGAAGGGCGCCACCTCCTTGCCGGATGCTTGAAGCACCTCAAGGTACGACTGACGCCGCTCGGCGCTCGTCCGGAGGTCCAGGAGGAAATCAGACGACAGTTCTCCTCTGGCAACGCCCACCGCCCTTCGGTAGTCCGACAAGTCCGGATCGAAATCCTTGGGTGGTTCCG
>SKWY01000332.1 GCA_007128675.1 Deltaproteobacteria bacterium
CATGGCCAGAAGGCTTTCCGGGCTCATTACCGCCTCGTCCTCGATGACCTCGAGTGGCGACGCTATACTCATGCCGGCCCCTGACACCGAGATCGCTGGTTCACGCGCATCCCCGCTCGCCTTTGCCCTGTGCCCCGTCTCGGCAAGACGGTAGAAGCCCGAATAGACCTGTCCTCGCCTCGCATCCAGCACGGGCACCAGGAGCAAGGAGCCCCATGAGTCGGGCTGCCGCCGCCTCTCGTCGAGGTCTTCCGAAGAGGCCGCCGCCAGCGCCATGGAAGCCAAGGAAGAAGCGCCCACCAAATCGATTCTCGCGGCGTAGGAGATCGCCGCTAGAGTCGATATCCCGGTCCGCAGCCCAGTAAAGGAGCCCGGCCCAAGACCAACAGCCATCCCGTCCAGATCCGAAACTCCAAGGCCCGCGCCGCCGAGAAGGTCGAATAGAATGCCCGGAAGAAGCCTGGAGTGCATTCCCTTCCCAGTCTCGTGCCGGACCTTGTCAATGACCTCGAAGCTTCCGTCTTCCTCGAAAGAAGCCAGAGCGGCGTCGAGTCGCCAGGTTGAGGTATCGAGTGCGAGAACCTTCATGGAGGCGTTCAGACTACCGGATTTCTCCATAGCCGGGTAACCTTGGCGCTCATTGAGCCGAACCCAAGGATGGCGCTCGAGAATATTGGGCAACAGGCTGCGTCCATATCGCCTGGAGGAAAACACATGCTCCCTCACCCTCGACAGCTAGCAACAACGATGCCCCTAGTTTCTTTCCTCGCGCTCTCGTTCGCGCTGGGTGCCTGTGCCGTTCACTACCATCACCCCGACGAAACGAGCCAGGAGCCCGCCCCTTCATCGCAGGCTCCCCCCAAGGATCGTCCCATCCACAGGCCCCCTCCTTCCGAGCCTCGGACCGAGCCCATCAGACCGCCTTCTCCCGAACCGACAAGGCCACCGCCCCCACCCCCAAAGGAGACCGCCCCTCCGGTTCGACCCGCTCCTCAAGGAAGAATCGACATCAGCATGGAGCCGGCCAAGCCATCGTTTCTGCCCGGCGAGTCGATCCCCGTGCGCGTCGTGGCTAGGAATACGGGCAACGCCACCGCCACGTTCTACGAGATGCGGCGCGCTTTCATGTCCTTTGCGGTCGTCGATGAGCGAGGCCGCGCCCGCACCTGCAGGCGAGAGGACGCCGATCATCCTCGACAGGTCGACGCAGGGCGGTTCTTCCTGCTGGCTCCCGGCACTCAACTGGACCATAGCGTCCACCTGGACCGCTTCTGCGGTGAGCTTTCTCCCGGCAAATGGACCGTGAGGCTCGCATATCATCTGCCACCCGCCTTCGACGGCTCGGCCTTCGGCCTCTCGGCCACCACCGGCACCTTCGAGACAGCAACAAGCATCGAGATCGAGGCTCCAGCCCCTCAGGCAAACCTGGCCCTACACATATCCAGAGTGAGACGTACTCGCGCCGACGAGCCCTTCGAGGTTACGGCCCGTCTTTGGAACCGTGGTCCAGACGCCGCCATGGTCATTCCACCAGGACCCGGGGTCATGCGTTTCGAGGTCCGTGATCAGAGAAACAAGAAGGTGACCTGTAGGCTCCCCGTCGGGCGCGAGCCCCGACGAGCGAGTCTGGTGAAGCTCGAGCCCAACCAGCACCTGGAGGCCACCATAGATCTCGCCGAGCATTGTCGTCTCGTGGAAGGCCGCTACGAGCTGGTCGCTCACTATGCGATCCAGGACGCCCATACCCGGCCACTTAGTCTCGACCATGCCGTCATGGTTTTCGTGGATCCGCTTACGAGCAATCGCCTTCCGTTCGAGCGTGACGCCGCGAGGCCCAGGGTCGAGGTGCGTCTGGACGCGAGCCTGCCCAGGACTGTTGTGACCGAGGACGATCCCATAACGGTAGTCCTTCGCGCCGTGAACGAAGGACCCGACCAAGCCGTGCTGGCCGTCCCAGGCATCCACCTGGTGAGCGCCCACGTCGAGAGAGAGAGAGGCGGACGAGCCAGATGTTCTCCGCACGCGGGAGCCGCTAGAAGAGAGGTCACTCGCCAGGTACGCCCCGGCGCCGCCGCCGTCGGCCAGATAGACCTTCGCGCCCTTTGCGATATCGACGAGCCGGGACGGTACGAGATTACTCTTACCTACTCCGTCACCGAAAGCAGCAGAGAGGACACCTGGACCGGCACCGCGGTGGCCCAGCCAGTGCTGCTGACCGTCTCCGAAGAGCGCAGGGGACGCCCCGTGGACCGTCGCCCGGATCCAGAGCCCGCGCCAGAGCCCGCGCCGGCGCCGGAGCCTAGGCCGGACCGCCAAAGGCCGGCACGAGACGCGGGCCCGGATCTCGTACTCGAAGGGGAAAGCTCCGTCCGAGAGGGCCATTCCATCGAGATGAACCTACGCTTCCAGGCCGGCAGAAGCGCCCTCACGGTCGGGCGCCTGGCACCCTGGATGGTAAGATGGACAGTCCAGGACCGCTATGGGCGGCGACTCTCCTGTACCGCTCCCGCCCCGCCTTCAGGTCGCCCAAGACAGAGGGACTTCGTCACGTTGGCTCCTCGCGAGGCCATGGCCCTGTCCCTGGACGTAGCGGAGGCATGCGGCATTGAGTCCGCCGGAAGCTACTTCATCACGGCTCAGGTTCGCGTTCCTCGAAGCTGGGATGGCAGCAGGCTGGACATGGACGCCTGGACCGGCACCCTCGTCTCCGAGCCTGTGACAGTCCAGGTGCGAGAATCTCGGAGCCGTCGCGGACGTTAGTGGGATCCCTAAGTCCTGTCCGCGGTGACACGGCGGCGAAGGCGCGCCCGGCAACCCATCGAAGACTCGAACACGAGAATCAGCCCGCCCATCGAGGAGGAAAACGAGGGGATTCATGAGAGGGGAGCCAGGGACGCCCTCGCGCCGGGGAGCAGAGGCAGCGTCTGGATGCGCTCGTCTCGCGGACGCCGCAGCGTCCTCCAGACCACCCCTATGAACCTGGGATCGCGAACGAGATACCTTCGCCACAAGCGGCGAGGCTCCTTGCAAAGCCTGTAGAACCATTCGAGGCCGACGCGAGACATCCAAGCCGGAGCCCTGGGCACCGCGCCCGCGGTGAAATCAATGGCCGCGCCAACCCCAAACGACAATATAGGCCCAAGAAACTCCGAGGCGCGGTAGAGCAAGAGCTCCTGCTTCGGGCCGCCAAGGCCTACCAGCAAGATCCTCGGCATCGAACGACGGACACGCTCCAAGGCTTCCCGGGTTCCGACGTGTCCAGGCGCAAGACTCATTAGGGGCGAGTCCATGCCTGCAATCTGGAGCCTTGGGAAGATCTCGCACAGCCTCTTGGCGGCGGCTTCCACGGAGCCCTGTCTTCCACCCAGGAGATAGACGGGCCAGCCAGCCGCGGCCGCGATGGAAACGATTGGCTCCAACATGTCGGAGCCGGACAGCTTCTCCGGCAGTGAGCGCCCGAGTATCCGGCTAGCCCAGAGTATGGGCATCCCATCGGCCAGGGACAGGCGAGCAGCGGCGTAGGCTCTTGCCAGCTCATCCATGTCCTCCGCCATGACTACGTGATCGACGTTCGGGGTGAATACGTAGCCTCCGACCTTCTCATCCACCAGCCTCGTGATGGCGTTCAGCGCCTCCTCACGCCGCAACACGTCCACACCTATCCTGCCTATCCGAAGCTGCGTGCGAAGTAGCATTGATCTCCTTGAACATTCTTATTGGGGGCGCCTCGGGCCTCGTCCTGCCGCAACAATAGGTCCGTGAAGGAGCGAGAGCATCGAGAGCTTCCCGACCGAAGCACGGAAGAACACAAAAGGGCCAGGAGGGCACTTGGCTCCAGGCAATCAGAGCTCTTCGCCATCCGCGACTCGTAGCTCCAGTGTCGTGACGGTCATCGGCGGCAACTCGAACCGGAAGGCATTTTCGGCTACCGGCCTAATCGAGCCCATGGCTCTGGGCTCCGGGGAGCCATCTGAAAGCCTGAAGACCCTGGCCTTCTCGTAAGGGATGTCATGAGTGACTCGAAGGCCCACTTCGACGGCCTCATCATCCTTGTTCAAGGCCAGTATCACCATTCGACCGGAGGCTTCTTCATCGATGCTGGCATACACGCTCGTTCTGACGTGATCCGAAGTGGTCGCTTGGACAGAGGTATCTCCGAACCGGCCCCCTGCTCCATCGAAGTCCCTGTACATGTTCAAAGCGCCGAACACGTAGCGCACATCTCCCTTACCGAATGTCCAGACCGCCGCGGCGTAGACTCCCTCCCGTCCGAATATGCCCAGGACGTCGGCCTGGGCGATCCCACCGGATATGTGTCCCCCTCCCCCGTAGTAGTACTCGGTGATCGCGAGCTTGGTGCCTGGGTAGTGCTCGCGTATTCGACCAAAGAGGCGGGGCAAGAGGCGTATTGGACCCCACAGTGCCCGTCGAGCTATCCAGCTGTCCTCCATGTAGCGAGGATCCCAAAGTGACCGCGGAGCCTGTACACGGGCCTTTACGACGGCCGGCTCGGTGCTCTGGGCAGTGATTCGTTCCCGCCCGCCGAGGGCTTCGGGATACCAGTGCACGGTCAAGACATCCAAAAGCCGTCTTCCATCCTCTTCGCCGGCGCGCCGCATCGCGGAAAGATAGGCACCGAGAAAGTCTCTGCCCCGGGCGTCGGATGCGTTCTGCAAGCTTGTGAACCCTAGCCAACCGTAGCTCACCGGACCGAAGACGAGACCTGTTGGCGACACATCCTTGATGGCGCGGGCGTAGAGTATGGAACGCTCGATTAGCTCAGAGTAGGTCACGGGCTCCGGTCTGATGCGCGGATGCGTGACTGCCCACAGCGCCGGCTCGTTGTCCAAAGCATAGAAGAGCGGCGGGCTGCCTCTTCCGTCATGGGGGCATTGCCTCTCCAACCAATGGATCATCTCGTCCTGGTAGACCGCCCCCTGGAGGCGTGGGGGATATGAGAAGGCTCCACCCTTTCGTGGCAGAGAGGCCGCGAATCGAGTGTCCAGAAAGTGCTCTCCGCTCTTCGCGACATCACCGTCTCCCCGCTTGTCCGCCGCCACTCTGCCCGTGATGGGTATCGTCACAAGAGCGGCGGCGCCAGCCTCGTGCGCGGCGAGAACACCCTTGCGAACAGCTTCTCCAGGGGTGTCTCCCCCTCCGAGCCAGCCGTCGTTCTGATGGTTGAAGTCGGATCCCGCGTTCGAGGCATTGTTGGTCCAGTTGTAGGCCGTCCACCTATTTCCACCCATGCGAACCATGCCAGGCGATGAGACCTCGCCTTGCCAATCGCAGTGGATGTTCACGCCATATATGTACGGTGAGATTGCTCTCATCTCGCGTCTACCGTGCACCTTGAACACCACGTCCGTAGGACCTGGATCACCAGGAGACCGCATCAGTCCCGATGGAAGCGAGTCGCTCCCTCTCACCTCTTCCATCCCGCCGTCGCCCGCGCGTGGGTCGACACCAGACCGCTCGAGACCCATTCCCTTTCCATCCCGCCCACGCTCCCAACAAGCGCAGGTTCCCGAAAAGGCAACGGCAAGGACGGCCATCAGCAGGTACCAGAAGCCTCTTCCAATGCTTTGGCGCTGGAGCACCCGAACACCTCCTCCGTCAAGGCTGTATGGACACTCGCCTCACGCCGCAAGTCGCCGCTGTCGGGCTCAACGCCGAGGTCAATGGAAAACGAGAGTCATTGCGGCCGGAAGATGAATGCATAGGGGATTGAAAGATGGCCAGCGCACCAAAGAAGTTGGCTCTTTCCATCCTTCTTCCAAGTCTCGATCCCTTCTGCAGGCGCCTGCCCTACCGAGCTGCGCTGTCCTTGTTCGAGGAATGGACCAGAGGCCTGGAGATAGCGCTTTGCCTGCATCGAATCGGGCAGAGCAGGCGTTCGTCCGATCCCTATCCAGAACAAACCATCGCTCCGGGCACCCTGGATGCCTTCTTGGACCTAGTCCAGTCGGCCCGCGCGGGCGGCAAGGGCCCACGGCGCCTCACCCTCACATTCGATGATGGATACCTGGATGCAGTGAAGTACGTCGCCTCTCGGGCGCCGCGGTATCCCCACATCGATTGGGTTGTCTTGGTGTGCCCGGAAAAGCTGGTAACCCGTGCTGGATTCCGCTGGGATCTGTGGGAGAGCGATCCTCGTTCCCGGCGCCGCTCCCTGGGTCTTGCCGAGCTTCAGACGGGGATCTCTCCCATGCTCGAGAATCGGCGGCCCGAGCTGGTTGGGCTGGGCAACCTGCCGGAGTACAGGCTAGCCACGGTGGAGGAGTGCCGATCCCTTCTGGCGAATGAGAATACGTGGCTTGGGAATCACACGAACACCCACCTGGCGCTCGCGGCAGTAGACGCGTCGATAGCCCGCCTCGAGATTGAGGGCTCCACAAGGCTCTTCGAGAGCTTGTTCGGCGAGTGTCTCCACTTCGCCTTTCCGTTCGGAGTGCCGGAACGAGACTTCTCGAGGGCCAATGTGGAGACGCTTCGGAAGGTCGCGCCAAGAGCCCTTCTCTGGTCGGCTCGGCAGAGGCCATTTAGGCCTTGCGAACGTTTTCCTGGAGCCGTCCTTCCCAGGGTTGCCGCGCCAGGCTCCTGGAGTGAGAAGACCCTTGCCGTATGGCTGGCGCTGCTGGGACGAAGAGAGCTTTCTCGAACGGAGCCGCCCATCTCTCATGCGGAGGCGTCTCTAGGCCCCAGAAAAGCTACTGGGCTGGGGTCGGCGCTCCATGGGACCGCGAGTCGGTCTCGGTCCAACGGTCACACCAGGTGAGGAAACGAGAGAGCCCTCGGGTACAGTCTCCGTGATGAGGGAGCCGGCCATCACCTTGCTTCTCGCGCCAATCGTCACCGGCCCCAGGATAGTTGCTCCCGGTCCGACGTGAACGTCCTCCTCCAAGCGGGGTGAGCCCACACGGCGGCTCTCGGGGTGCACACCTTCACCAAGCGTGACGTTCTGGAAGAGAATGCAGCCTGGCCCGACGCTTGCCGCCTTGCCTATGCAAAGCCCCATCCCGTGAACCAGGAGCACTCCCGGAGCAATCCGGGCATCCCAGTGCACATCGGATCCATAGAGGTGTCGTATCAACCTCGAGAGAGCCTTTGCGGCTCCCAATCGTCCGGCGGCGCGAAGAACCTGCATCAACCGGACCGCGGCCAAGATCTGAAAGCCTATCTTCTCGACGAGATCTCTTCGAATCGCTTCCCTTGAAACAGGCTCACCCTGGTAGCGGGCCCGGTAACGCCCGAGCGTCTCGTGGTCGGCCCGAACCATATCCCGCCACCTCTTGGCGATTGGGAAGGAGCGCCAGGAAAGATGGGAGGCCAAGTCACGGATTACCTCTCTGCGAGACCCGCTCTTTGCGCCAACGCCGGCGAAGTAGGTCATGCCGAAGGCGGCTGTGGTGCCCACCAAGGCGGCTGACTCATGAGAAGTCTTGTCCGCAAGCATCGAGTAGCCAAGAAGCAGTCGTCCCATACCTCTCCCGAAGCCAGGAGCAAGCGCCGATGAGAAGTAGAAGGGCCTGATTATGGGCGAGACGATGCTCATGAAAGCCCAAGGGTCGGCGTCGGGGACCGTCTCGTGCTTTCTCTTGATTCGAAGATCGTGAACACCGTAGCTAAAGGCCCTGTCCAGCCATTGCAGGGGTTCAGAATGGTCCGAGCTATGCATTGACTCTGCATCCCCTGTTGCAAAAACGAAACGCGCACCCTGCAGCTCGAGCCGAATACCCAGCTCTCGATCCTCGGAGCGTCGAAGCGACTGATCGAAACCGCCGGCCGCCAAATACGAGGCTCGAGACATAGATACGTTGCCCGTGTAGAGATGGGTGCCGCGCGGACGTTCCAGACCTCTTTCGAAGGCTTCGGCCATCTTGTCGAGCTGGGCTGCGTGAAACCTCTCGAAGATAGGCATTTCGCGAATTGTTGGGTCGGGTCTGATTCGGCCCAGGACCACGAGGTTACTCTCGCCCCTGTGATGGCTGACATGACTTTGAAGAAAACGCGGCCCGACCTGCATGTCGTCATCGAGCATCACCAGCAGCTCGCCCTTGGCGGCACGTGCTCCGGCGTCACGCGCCGCAGCGGGCCCACCGTTGTTGCGCCTTATGAAGACAAGGTCGCAGCGACCGGAGAGGTCGGCGAGGTATCTCTCGGCGGGCTCGCTTGTCCCGTCATCCACGATTATGAGTTCGTAGCTCCCAATGTCGAATGACTGCTCGGCCAGCTGCAGAACGAGGCGTCGCAATGATCCGAGGCGCTCGTAGGTAGGGATCACAACGCTCACGCGGGGCCGAAAGCTCACGGGGGCTCCTTACCTGCGGCAGTGACGCATGGAGCTTCGTCTTGCTCGATGGCTGCAAAGTCGGACCAGCTCGGCTCCCGAGGCCCGGCTGTGGTCCCCTTTGAGCCTGCCTTTCGACGCCTTCTCTTTTGTGCCCTCAAGGCCATGCTGCCGATGAAGCATCCCTCGCCTAGCCGGCCGAGCACCGCGCGCGCCTCTCGCAAGAAGGTGCTCTCCAATGAGACGAGTAAGACAGCGCCGTCAGCCGCCCGAACAATGGGCACGGTTGTCGGGGTCGATCGCGGATCGTCTACCGCGACTATCAGCCTGTCTCTTGGCCTTGTCGTGGAGCGAATCGCCTCGACGAGGATACGACAATCATCGAGCCCTACACCCCTTGCATCCACCGCCTTCACCCCCGACCGCTCGAAGCGTCCCCCAATGGTCGCCAGCGCTTCGGCAACCTCCAGTGTGAGAGCAATCTCTCCAGCAGGGACAATCGCAAGGGAGGACCAAGAATGCTCGCGAAGCTCGAACCAGACCGACTGCCAAGCAGCCATCGACTTCTCATCGGTGGCCAATCCATCCAGTCCGGCGCGAACGGGTCTTCGAGTCGATCCCCCACGAGCCTTCTCCCCTCTTCTACTCGACGCCATGGTTCTGCTCCGCTTATGTCACAATTGGCGAGTGGTGTGCCTCGGCGCCACGCATCGACACGATGCGGGCTGGGACTCCGACGGCGATGGCGCCGGCGGGCACATCCCGAAGAACTACGGCACCCGCTCCAATACGAGCCCCATCGCCGATTAGCACCGGCCCCAAGACTCGTGCCCCGGCTCCGACGATTACGTCCTCTCCGATTTCCGGGTACCCATCATCCACTCTGGTCCCAAGCGTGTTAGAGCCCATCAACCTGGCTCTAGCGCCTATTTTCGTGTCGCCACCGACCACGGTGCCTACGGGGTGGACGAACCAGACCCCTTCACCGATGCACGCTCTCTTGTCTATCTCCACACCGAAGATCACGGTCTGCATCCGGCGCAGCAATGCGTTACCCAGGGGCAATCTAAATCGAGAAATCATCTGCCTCGCTCGCCACAAGACGAGCACGGCCAAGGCATCGTTTCCAAGGATTCGCCCCCAGTCCGCCAAGTCCTTCTTGAAGGAGGCCGGCTCCTTTGTCGAGCCTCCAAGATGCCCCCCACCGTCCTCTTGACGCCTCTCGGCAGCCCGCACAGCCTCCCGGAGTGCTAGGGCATCTCGCAAGATGTGAAGGATCATCCAACACCTCTTTGCCGTGGCGTGCGAGACCACTGGCGCGTTGCACCTCTTCGTTGCGAGCTTACCTTCACAATCCTCCACACGAGGTAGACAGGGGCCCAAAAAAGAATCTGGGCTCCTCGCCAGCCGAGCCTGGAGACCACAATTCCACGCCATAGATAAACAGACAGCGAGAAGACAGCGAGAATGAACAGGGGCAGATGTAGGCCAATCGAGCCATTCAATAGCGAAACTAGAATACCCACGACCAATCCGGCCGACGCCAACCCTCCGAGCGTCGACAGGGGAGGCATCAAAAGATCAACCGCAAGATCGAGCATTACCCTGCTACGGCACCTTAGCGCCCCCCAAATCAATCTAGCGGTCCAGGCCTTGGCAAGGAGGCGCCTTCCCCCTTCCCATCTAGCGCGCTGAACCTTGGATGCCTCGCTGTCTGCCGGCATCTCTCCCAGCACCTCGGCCTCCGGCACAAAGTGAACCCTGACGCCCTTCGCACCAAGGATGAGCCCATACTCAATGTCCTCCACCACCGAGTCGGCGTCATGTGGGAAACGCGCTATGAGGCTGGAAGTGAAGCACATCCCGTTTCCACGTAGTCCGCAAGACACGCCGAGCTTTTCCCTGCCAAGCGAACGGACCTCGTGGAATAGAGCCAATGCCAAAGTCATCAAGACCGTACGCCAGGAATCGTCCTTATTTCGCACTCCGTAGTGCGCCTGAAGAGCCTGGGCGCCCAGATCCATTCTGCCCGACAGGGCCCGCAATAGATTGGGGCCGGCAACCGTGTCCGCATCAACTACGACAACAGCGTCGGCGAAGCCGTCCTCGAGGCTCCTCGAAAACGCCCACCCAAGGGCAGGCCCCTTCCCCCGCCTTCTCGAATCGCGACGCTCCCAAACCAAGGCCCCATGCCGTCTAGCCACCTTGGCCGTATCATCAGAACAGTTGTCGGCGACCACTATGACTCGGCGACGCTCTTTTGGATAATCGAGCCTTCGAAGATCATCGACGGTAGCGCCAATCCCTTCGGCCTCGTCGTGCGCCGGTACGATCACATCGAAACGTGCGCGAGAGCTAGGAGGCGCTTCATTCGGCCTTCGAATCGAAAGAAGAGCCAGCAGGCAGAGATATCCGCAAAACAGGAACAAGAAGAGTCCCAATAGGACCAAGAGCATCTCGAGTATCACCAGCATTTCGATCCCCCATGCGACTCGAGGGGGCTAGTTCCATCCTGATTGGAATCGTCGATGACAGGGTACCGGCGCCGCTCATCATCGAGTCGCCAGGACCTCGTGTGTCGCTCCAGGTTGCCCACCAGTCCTACATAGGCAGCCAAGATTATGACGACCATCCAGCTATGAACCCCCATGTCTCCCCAGGCCTGAATCATGTAGCTGACCACGACGGCAACTCCTCCGAGCGCCGCTATCCTCTCCGAGAGTCTGCTGGCCTTCTTGTAGGCACGCGCGGAAATCCAGACCACCAGAGGCAGAAAGCCCCAAAGCCCGACAAAGCCGAGAATCCCACCAACCGCCAACAGCCAGAGCACGCTGTTGTGGGGCATGAAGTTGTACTGCTCGAATACGTGATCGATTCTATACGTATAAATATGCTCGGAGTATGGATGACCTAGACCGCTGCCGAAGAGTGGACGCTCCAGAGCCGAGTAGATCAGATTGAAGTTTTCGACGTCCCGGGAATGATTGGAGGTATCGCTATCATCGAGAACGGAACGAACAGTGTTTACCGGCTTGAACACTCTATGCTCAACATGCCAGCCGATTGCGACATAGATGATGATTACAGGGCTGGCCGCGATTGCCACGTGTCTTAGACGTAGCCAGACCTCCCTTCTTACGACGAATAGCAGGACCACCGCCGCTATGAAGAGACAAACGAACGCTAGGCGTCTGTCGTTCAGAACGAGCGCAAGGCCCGCTATCGGAAGATATGTAAGGCAAAGAATTCCGGTCCTTCCATTGGGTCGTTCCACCAGAGCACAGAGACAAATGAGCACTCCCATCGTCCAGAGGACCGAGTCCGCGTGGGTGGTCACATATGAAGGAACATGTCCCTCCATTCGACACAGCGCGTAGTAGTAGTAGCCGGTGAAGGCGCGGAGGATGCCCGTAATTAGTAGGACCCCCACAACGAGGGGAACATCCTCCCGCCTGCGAAAGGCATGAATGCATAGCCAGCAAAGCACGGGCAACCATACGAGCTGGCGGCCTTGCCATAAGGATTGACGTAGATCGCCTCCCCGAGCCAGCCCCCAAGCTTCTAGAAACAAAACCGTGGCCAGGGAGAGACCGAGCATGCCAATTAGCGCTCGTCCTCCCGCCGACAAACGAGCGACACCATCGGCTCCCACGCCTCCGATGCGCCGAATAGCTAGTGTAGAGGCAAGCACCACCAAGAGAACCTCGAACAAGCTGAAACGAAGAGCTTCGAGCCCCGTCAACACATTCAGGTTCGTATAGAAGAGATCTCCCACCAGATAGAATGGAGAGCGCCACCTGTCCTCCATGGGTCTTGCCTGTGGGTTCTCGACGAGCAACGCAACAAAGACCAGCGCAGCCACTGGCCACCTAATCGGCATGCGCAGTACCGACCACGAGGCGGCCACCAGGAGCATCGGCACGAGTGCCACGCCGATATTGCCTGTCACCA
>SKWY01000190.1 GCA_007128675.1 Deltaproteobacteria bacterium
AGACACGAGACGCAAGCAGACGGTAGAACAGGCCGAGGCGCGTAAGGAGCTCATGCGGCGGCTCAGGGGTGAGGCTGCCCGATCGCGCTACGGATTACAGGTTTGTGCGCCGGAGACGCTGGCCGATGACCCGGGTGGTGACCAACTCGACGCGTTGCTCTGCGCCGTTCAGGCGGCCTGGGCCTGGATTCGCAGGAACGACGGGTATGGGATGCCTGACCCGTTCGACGCCCTTGAAGGTTGGATTGCGGACCCGAATGAATAGACGGGCAGGCAGGCCCATTTCTTGGAGGAACCGGGCGGCAATCATGCTTTGCGTTGCCCCCCGTGAGTCCTCAGGGCTGCAGCATGGCTGTCACACTCACTGTCTACGGTCAGTTGACCCCCTGGCTGCTCTGTAGGAAGAACCGATCATGACCATCGATCCCTTGCTGGCCGAAGAACTCCGGAATCTCCGCGAGCAGCTCTTGCAAAAGGGCAGCCTACTGAAAGAGGAGAAGCTCCGAACCTACTATGAGACCTTCCGGGAACGCTTCGGTCCGGAGGTTCTTGCCAGCTACGATGGGGTACGCCTTCTCGAGTTCTTCCACGGCAGAGGCAACAAGGAGAGCCTGACCTACTGGCTCGAGTTCAAGAACGACGAAGAGTTCCCGGCCATCTTCGGCAGCATCGCCGGAGGCAGCGCGCTCAAGTTCGGCATGTATCAGAGCTCCGAAACGCGGGAGTGGATGACGGGTTCGCCACAGAAGCAGATCCGATTGTCGACCGACGACGCCGTGCAACTGGTCCGACGACAGAGAGATCAGCTGGTAAGTGCCTCCAGACTGGTTGCCGATGCTAGTCAGGCGGGATCTTCGATTGACTATCGGGCTCTTCAGGATCGGCTAACGGATGCCGCACCGGACCTTCACGACTCTGCCTGGTTCCACAAGTACATCGCGCTGCTCTTCCCCGCCGTTATCGACGACTTCCATGCAGCTCACTATCAACGCTTCCATCTGGTGAAGCTCTTGATAGTGCCTCCTGAGGGCGAAGGTCGGTTCGTCTGCGCCGGCCATTTCGTTGCTGCCGCTGAAGAACTGGACATGCCACTCAATCATTTGACCACTGTGCTCAACCACCGCAATGGTGCACCCCATGCCTGGTGGCGCGTTGGAACCCGTCATGGTGGCACCGGTGAAAGCCAGTGGCATCTAATGAGGGATGGTGGTTTCGCGAGCATCGGATGGAGTGGGCTCGGTGATCTCTCCGACATCACTTCCGACAGCGAAGGCAAGGCAGTCCTGCGCGCAAGGCTAGACGAAGCTCATCCGAAACCTCCACCGGCTCAGGGCAATGCTCTTCGTCAGGTTTTTGCCTTTGTAGCCAGAGCAGCTCCTCGTGACATGGTTTTGGCCTGCGACGGCGCGAAGGTCTTGGGCGTTGGCCGAATCATGGGCGATTACGAGCACGCCCCAGGCGAGGTCTTTCCGCACAGAAGACCGGTTGAATGGCTGGATGCCGGCGAATGGAAGCTGCAACCCCACGAAGGGCTACGAACCACATTCGTAGAGTTGCGTAAGCACAGAGAGAACCTTGTCGAAGCAGAGCGGCGAATCCTCTACAGCAAGGGTGCTGTTCCGCCGGTTATGACTGCAACCAAGGCCCAGCCCTTGTCGGGCATTCCCGGACGAATCCAAGAGATCCTGCAGCGAAAGGGGCAGGTCATTCTTTATGGTCCGCCAGGGACAGGCAAGACCTACCAGGCACAGGTGACCATATTCGAGATGGCGGCGCGCCAATGGAAGCAGAAGTCGTGGGATGCGCTGAGCAAGGAAGAACAGCGCCACCTACTCGACACAGCTATAACCACCTGCACCTTCCATCCCGGCTATGGCTACGAGGACTTCATCGAGGGTTACCGTCCGGAGGAACGAGCAGAGACTCTCGTGTTCGTGCGCCGTGATGGCCTCTTCAAGACACTCTGCAAGAGAGCTCATGATCGGCCAGATAGGCCCTTCTTCCTTCTCATAGATGAGATCAATCGCGGCGACATTCCCCGCATATTCGGTGAGCTGATCACGCTGCTGGAGAAGACGCGGCGTGGAGAGGTGGTCCATTTGGCACAGTCGGGCGACCGTTTTTCGGTGCCCCCGAACTTGTACGTCGTCGGAACGATGAACACGGCAGACCGATCGATCGCTCTACTCGATGCGGCATTGAGGCGACGCTTCGGCTTCGTGGAGCTGATGCCCGATCCGGATGTTCTTGGGGATGCATCGGTAGTTGGAGTGCCACTTGGCCCATGGCTTGCCGCCCTCAACAAGCGAATCCTGCAGCATGTTGGAAGGGACGCGCGAAACCTGCAGGTGGGGCATGCTTACCTCCTGCACGATGGTCGCCCTGTACGGGATCCGCGACGCTTCGTTCAGATCCTTCGAGACGATGTGGTCCCTCTTCTCGAGGAGTACTGCTATGAAGACTACGATGCTCTGGAAAGCATCCTGGGACGGAGGCTCGTAGACCGCGGCGCGCAACGTATTGTGGCGGACATGTTTCTCCAAGAGCGTGGGGCGGAGCTCGCCGAGGCCTTGCTCGAAGTGTCGCCAGACATTCTCGCGTCCACGCGTGCCGTCCAGGCTGAGGAGAAGCCTGAAGATGAGGAAGACGCTTCGGAGGGTGAAGAAGACGAGGCGGCTTGATGGTGACCACGGTTCGTCTGACTGAATGGGAACGGAGGAGTCCTCTGGATGCGCCCGCGCTCGCTGGCAAGCAGCTGTCGGAGGGCGAAGCGCAGAGGGCGGCCCGTATGTCGGAGGGGCGACGCCTCGTGCTGCGTGAGGAGCGAAACGGGGTGGTAGTTGAGACGACTTCCTTCGTGGGTAGCGTCGAGGTGGGCGGTATCCGATTCGTTATCGAGCCAAAGCTAGAGCCTGGAATCCTTCTTCGCCTTTTTCACTACGCTTACGATCTATCTGCCTTGCGTCTGCAGGAGCGGACTATTCAGCATGGGGGAGGCTCTCTCTTCCTTGATCTTGTGATTCATCAATTAGTTGACGAAGTCGAGCATCTCATCACGCGAGGCTTGTCGCGACGCTATGTTCGTCGCCTGGAGTCTTTATCGAGTTCGGGTGGAAGGATTGATCTGCGGAGTGTAGTTATCTCGGCACGTCCCACCACGGAACTAACGTGTGAACACTATCCAAGAGTCGACAATCACCTGCTGAATCAAGTGCTGCTCGGAGGGCTTCATCTGGCGGCGCGGTTGGCGAGCTCCCCCGCACTTCGAAGCAGGGTACGTCGCACAGCAAGCCGCCTTGAGCCCAC
>SKWY01000385.1 GCA_007128675.1 Deltaproteobacteria bacterium
CCGACGTTCTTTCTGCGCCTCGATTTCGATCGCAAAGAATGCTGAACTGACTTTGTGGAACCCTTTCTACCACCGGCTCAGTGCCCAGTTTCTGTCGTCCGAGAAAAGAGACACGACGGGGACGAGGCCGCGCCGAAAGGCGTCGAGGATCTCGGTTCGAGGGGCGGGAACAAGAATAAGCGGATGGTCCCGTTAGCTCTCGACCGTGAGCGAGCGCTTGCTTTGCATGGAGGCTGTCGAGCTACGTGTCACCTTGTCACCGAACTTCATCCTCGAGGAGCCTGGTTCCCGCAGGGGTGGTTCGGTACCGCTGGAGGGGGCTTCGAGGCTTGCCGGGTATGGTCATTTCGATGAGGCCTGCTTCAAGCATGGGGCGAACGACTTGGTCTCGGAACTTGGTGCGATCTGTCCTCCCAGTTGGCTCCATTAGCTCTTGGAACGTTCTCGGAACACTCGCAATTTCGAGCACTTGAGCCTGGTGCCGACTTAGTGCCGGCTTGGTGCCAACTTGGTGCCCGCTTGGTCCCTCCGCCCCCTTGGGTCCCACTGCGGCCCTGAAGGTCACGGTGACGACGCCAGCCTGCTCGGAGAACTCCGGCGGCGCGATCTCGTGAGCCAGGCATGCCTCGATCACGCGGTTCGTGCCCCGGCCCCACACCTCGACAGCGCCGGTGAGGTGGAACGCGCCGGCGATGAGCGGGTTTCGGAGGATCGAGGGGTGGTCGACCGAGAGCATCGCAGCGCTGATGCCGCTCGGGAAGTCGCCGACGCTGCGCACCTCGATGCGGTCGTCGAAGACGGCGATCGCGACATACGAACTTGGAGCACTGTAGTCCCGGTGCATGACCGCGTTGAGGATCACCTCGCGCAAGGCATCGGCGGGAACCGGCAGCCGGTCCTCGCGGAAGATGCTGCCTTTCGGAAAGCGGGCCGCCAGCGGCAGGGTTCGGTCGAGCCACGCGATCGCCTCATGCACCATCGCGAAGGCGTGCATGTGCTCTTGCTTGTTGTCGAGTATGTCGCCGGTGATCTTCGTGCCGCGGAACCGTCCGAGCTTGAGCAACCCCTGCGGATAGTCGGGCAAGAACTTCGTGCCGTAGAGCATCTGTGCGGCCTGTGTGATCTTCCCGTCGATGCGCAGCCCGAGGCGGTCGAGAATGTCGCCAATGTCCATGCTCGTGCCCGCCGAGAGACGCCGTTGCTCGATGGCTGCTTGGCGTGTGCGTAGGATCTCCTCTTGGTCCAGGTCGTCGAGATCGGCATCCACCGCGGGCTGGTTCTCCCACCGATGGCGGCTGTGGTTCCGATCGAGCAGGAGTCGTCCATACTCCTCCTGCGGCATCACGCTGGTCGTCGAGCCCACCCGTCGATACGCCTTCCCGTCGAAGATGAACGGAGCATGCTCTCGCGCCGAAGGTGCGTTCAGCACGATGACCGTTCGTCCGCCACCAACGTCGACGCGGTCTATCTCGACCCGCGCAGGCGGCTCAAAGCGACGGAGCATAGCCGCGATGTCGCGCAAGGTGCTGTCCGAGACCTGCTGGCCGAGGATCCTCCCGTCCGGCGCCACACCGATCACGACGTGTCCGCCCTCGCCATTGAGGAACGCGCACAGTGTCTCGCCCGCCCGGCGTAGCTCCCCGGTCGATCTCTTGAGTTCGAGGGTCTCGGACTCGCCCTTGGCGACGAGCGCTTCGATGTCGGCGGCATTCATATTGGAACCCCAAGAGAAGCGTCGAGAAGGCTTCTACATGGCCGGCACGATACTTCGTCAACAGACGTTCAACAACACGAGCTTGGCACTCTTCTTCGGAAGAGCCCGAAGAGGCGAGGAAGTGCCGCCAGTGTAACGCCCCAGCCGCCACTAAACGTCGAAAGCGGCGGTTGGAGGCAAGGGCCGCGACGCCACCATGCAGGACGGAGTCGAGGTCACTCTGACCGGTGCCGAAGCCATCGAGGCTCTTCGCCACGAGCTGTCACGCGCCGAAGGAACCGCCGAGAGCTTCAGGGAGCAGCTGCTCGACACCTTCGAAGGTCAAAAGACCCTCCTGCGAGGCACCATGCAGACCTTCGCAGTGGTCCTCGGTGAGCCCTTTGCGAAGGTCTTCAAACCCATAGTCGCCGCCGTCGTCGACGCCCTGAACTTCCTCTTGCGTGCCTTTCAGGTCATCCCCGCACCGCTTCGAAAGATTTTCGCGGGGTTGGTCGTAGCATGCGGCGCGTTCCTGATGCTGGTCGGTGGGGTCATCGCGGCAAAGGCGAGCATCGCTCTTCTCGCCATAGGTCTCAAAGCACTCGGCATCACCATCGGTGGAATCGTCGCCACGCTACTCCCAGCGATCCTAATCGTAGGCGCGCTCGCGGGCGTCGTGGGAGGCCTCTACATCGCCTTCCAACGAAACCTCGGCGGCATCGCGGATCTAGCCCGAAGGATGCAAGAGCGAGTGACACTTGTCTTTCAGGGGCTCGGACAGCTCTTCGAGCAGGGAGGTTTCTCCGGTGCGGTGCGTGAGGAGCTGAACAGGGCGGAAAACCTCGGTCTCAAGCGCTTCCTCATCTCCGTCTACCAAATCGTTCATCGCGTTCGTCAAGCGTGGGAGGGTTTCAAGGAAGGCTTCACCGCCACCATCGACGAGGCGCGCCCCGTCTTCGAGGGACTCGTGGATGCGCTCCCGACCCTTGGCCGCGAGATAGCCGGGATCTTCTCCGGAGTATCCGGCGGAGTCGCCTCTCTTCCTTCCTCGGAGTTTCGAAGCTTCGCGCAGACAGTTGGCGCTGGTGTCGGCTCGCTCGTCACTTGGTTCACGAGGCTCCTTCGAGTCTTCGCCCAGGTCTCGGCAGGAATCGCGGGCGGCTTCGGCTCGATGATGGATGTCATCAGCCCGGCTCTGCAGGTCGTGGGAGAGGCGCTAGGCAACCTCTTCGCCGCCTGGAGAAAGCTCACCGGAGCCACCAACGATTCAGCCTCGGCGGTCGGTGACTCGGCGAAGGTCTGGATCGGACTCGGTCGCTTCCTCGGCCAAGTCTTCGCCGGGATAGTGGTGGTCCTCTCGCTCGCCATCGGCGGCCTAATCAAGGTGCTGACCGGCGTCTTCTGGGTGCTTCGGATGCTCAAGGAGGCGTTCGTCGCAACGGGCGTGTGGATAGGCGAGACTGCCGCACGGATCTACATCTGGTTCAGCGAGACGCTGCCGAGCGCGATCTCGTCCGCTGTCGACAGAGTGATGGGCTTCTTCCGTGCCATCGGCCAGTTTCTCGCAGGGATTGCTCGCAGGTTTAGAGG
>SKWY01000078.1 GCA_007128675.1 Deltaproteobacteria bacterium
CTGGGCACCGTGGCTGCGGTCTTCGCCACCTGGACGGAGGGCTTCTCGTCTCGGGCCGTCGAATGGTTCGCGCCGGAGCGAGTGGGAGGCGAGTCCTGGTTGACATCCTTCGGTAACGTCGGGGACGGAGGTGGCGTCTACCCTGGAGGTGGCGTCGGAGGTGGCGGGGGATGTGCCTGCGCCGGCTGCGCCTGCGCCTGCGCTTGTGCAGGCGGTGGGCGGTGACGCTCCGGTTTCCGTCGTCCGGCCTTTTGGAATCCCCATGGAAGTCTTCTTCATTTCCCTTGCAACAGTGGCCGTCGCCGAGATCGGCGACAAAACCCAGTTCGTTGCGATCGCACTGAGTGCTCGATTCTCGCGGCCGTTTTCTGTAGTGGCTGGTGTCTTTGCCGCGTCCTTGGTCGCCCATGGGCTGGCTGCCGTGGGTGGGGTCTGGATCTCACGATTGTTGCCCGACGCGCTGCTTGCCTGGATTGTGGGACTAGGTTTCATCGCCATGGCGATCTGGGCGCTGTGCGGCGATGGGCATGACGAAGAGAGACCGAGATCCATATCGGGGCGTGGAGCGTTTCTGACCACCTTCCTGCTGTTCTTGGTCATGGAGATGGGCGACAAAACTCAGATTGCCACCGCTGCACTAGCAGCGGGATTCGACAACGTTCTTTGGGTCGTAGCCGGGAGTACTTTGGGCATGTTGGTGGCCAATGTGCCGGCCGTGTGGATTGGTCACCGCTACGCCGCGCGTATTCCCACACGCCTCATGGCACGGATCAGCGCGACCATCTTCACCGTGATCGGTGTAGCGGTGATCGCTAATGCCCTACTCAATGGTTAGGCGTGGACCGTCCAGTTCGAGTTCAAACAGCGAACCCGAATCGCTCCGTGTAGAGGATCGTGCCGTCGTCATTGGGGGGAACTAGCCGAAGACGGCTCCACTCGCGCTCACCTTCCACGTGCCGTTTAATATTACCGACATGCCGGTCATCTGACCTGACAACAGCACTCCTGCCTGGAGTGATCATGACCCGGACTACCCATAACCGGATGCCTGCTCTAGAATGCCTACGACATGAAGGTCGCGTTCAATTCTCTGTCTCGCTGGACGAGGCTCCTTTTAGCGTGCTTCGCACTGGCGACTGTGGTCCCAACCACTGCCTCCTCGATCACTCCGGTTGCCGAGAAGGTGTTGGTGTCTCGGGATGGTCCGCCGGTGCAGCTCCCAGGCAGGCGCCTAGACAAGAGAGTGCAGCTCACGGTTCGTGGAGAAGCAGCCGACGGGAATCGTCAAGACCTTCGTGCTAGTGACTCAGTGTTGGCCCCAGAGCCTCTTTCCTCCTGTGGGCCGAAGAGAATCTTCATCCTCAATCGCGCGCTGCTGCTTTGAGCCGCTGAAGACGACATTCGTCCGTCTAGGCGACGAGTTCCGTCTCCAACTCGAGCCCACCTGTCTTGGGGATCTCGAATGAGATTGGATCTCGTCCTCTTCCCAGCTGGGCTTGAAGGCACGAACTCGCGGTCTTCTCACATCGAGATCCGATGAAAGACCGCGTGGAGCACGCGATGAAGATCACCCCCCACTACCCATTCGTTTCCCCGGAAGCAAAGTCCCGTTACCTGCGACATATCGAGGAAAGAGAGAAGGCTTGGCCTCTGACCTTCGAGCGCAGCACGCTTCAGACTTCCTACGGACCCACGTGCGTGAGAAGCAGCGGGCCCAAGGATGCAGCGCCTCTCTTTCTCCTTCCCGGTGGCGGGATCAGCTCGTTGATGTGGATCCCCAACATCCTCGGTCTTTGTTCGTCCTACCGCGCACACGCCCTCGATAGCATTGTCGACGTTGGGCTTAGTGCCAACACGAAGCCGGTCAAGACGATTGAAGATTTGACCGAATGGCTGAACGAGGTCCTCGAGTTGCTGGCTCCGGGAAGAAAGGTCCGGCTCATGGGCCTCTCTCACGGCGGCTGGCTTGCGGCAAACTACGCGAAGCGTCATCCGGAGCGAATCGAGAAGCTGGTTCTCTTGGCTCCCGCCGGCTGGGTTCTTCCTCTGCGGCCCGCCATGCTGATGGCCATGATGCAGATCCTTCTGCCGCCTAGAAGATTCTTCATTAAAAGGTCCTACAATTGGTCACTACCTGATCTCGCCGCCTCCGGTCCCAAGGGACTCACGATCATCGAGGAGATGACTGAGGATCTCGCTCTAGCCTTTCGTTGCTTCGGCATTCGAAGGTTGACGAAGATGCTGGAGCCAACGGTCGCTGACGACGAGTCTATTCGAAGCATCCAGGCTTTCACGCTCTTCGTCATTGGTGAGAACGAGAGGATCTACTCGGTCAAGGATGCGCTCGACAGGCTTGGTCGAATCGCGCCCCAAATGCGAACGGCGGTGATCCCAGGAGCTGGCCACGACATGACTTGGTTGAAACCCGATTTCGTCAACAAGATCGTGCAGGGGTTCCTCGAAAGTGATCCGGAAAGGCACTCGGAGGACCAAAAGGTAGAACGCGGTTTCGATTCGCAACGGGGATGCGACCGATGAATCATCGCGACTATCTTCGAGAGACGAGCCTTTCGCGCCGATGGTGGAGGGCTCTTCGTGGAGATCCCGTCGAGTACGACTTGGGTCCCTATCTGAAAGTCCTGGAGCAGATTGACCGTGCGGGAGCAGAGCTGTCCTCCAAGTCGGACCGGCAGCTTAGAGAACAAGCTCTCGTGCTCCAAAAACGCGCTCTCGCCAATGAGAGTCTGGACAGCTTTCTTCCCGAATCTTTTGCTCTGACCAGAGAGCTTTCGGAGCGCGTCGTGGGCATGCGACCTTTCGACGTGCAGGTCTTGGCCGGTATTGCCATTCACAGGGGCAAGCTTGCGGAGATGCAGACAGGTGAAGGAAAGACGCTAGCCGCCGTGTTGCCAGCTGCGCTTCGCGCCTTGGCGGGCAAAGGCGTTCACGTCCTAACATTCAACGACTACCTCGCGCGGCGAGATGCCCTGTGGATGGGCCCGATCTATGAGGCATTGGGCCTTACGGTGGGGATCATTCAAGAAGGCATGGACTCTGAATCTCGCCGCCGCGCATATGCTGCGGATATCACCTATGCCACCGCCAAGGAGGCCGGATTCGATTACCTGCGAGGGTCACTTGCTAGAAAGACGGAGGATCTCGTCCAACGAGCGTTCAACTTCGCGATAGTCGACGAGGCCGATTCCATCCTCATCGACGAGGCACGGGTGCCGCTCGTCATCGCATGCTCGAGAAAGAATTCCGGAGCGGATCCACATCGAATCGCCGAGATAGTGAGCCAGCTCGACGAGGAGGTCGACTTCAAGCGCGACGAGTACTCACGAAACGTGCAGCTCACCGAGCACGGTCTTTGCCAAGTAGAATCCGATCTGGGCCGAGGGAACCTACATGATGTGGGCAACGAGCTGCTTCTTGCGGAGGTGAGCCAGGCGCTCCACGCACGAGCGCTGCTAAATCTAGATGTGGACTACATCGTGCGTGAGGACCGGATAGAGATCGTGGACGAGTTCACGGGGCGAGTAGTTTCGGACAGACGCTGGCCAGACGGTCTCCATAGGGCTCTAGAGGCCAAGGAGGGACTTGATTGCATGCCCGCGAGCCGGATCCTGGGCTTGATTACGTTGCAGCACTTCCTCTCGGAGTATCCGGAGCTTTCCGGGATGACGGCCACAGCCCGCCCCTCGGCCGAGGAACTCTTGGAAGTCTACAATCTTCGGATTGTGGTTCTACCGCCCAACCGACCATGCGTTCGCGAGGATTTCCCCGATCTCGTATTCACCCATCGCGATGCGAAGATCAAAGCGATAATGAAGGAGGTTGCGAAGGCTCATGAACAGGGACGGCCTGTTCTCGTAGGAACCGTGAGCGTCGATGAGTCCGAGCGACTTTCCGCGTTGTTGAAGGAATCTGGCGTTGTCTGCCAGGTCCTCAACGCCAAGAACGACGAGGCCGAGGCGGCGATTCTAGCCGAGGCTGGAGCCGTCGGAGCCGTTACCATCTCCACGAATATGGCGGGAAGGGGAACGGATATTCGGTTGGGCGGCTCGAATCAGGAGCATCGGGAGCACGTTGTGAGGCTGGGAGGTCTCTATGTCATCGGTACGAACCGTCACGAGAGCAGGCGCATCGATGATCAACTGAGAGGGCGCGCCGGTCGCCAAGGGGACCCAGGCTCCTCGCGTTTCCTCGTGAGTCTAGAGGACCCACTCATGGTCCGTTTCGGAATCGACACGCTGATTCCCCGAAAGCTTCGCCCACGAAATCAAGAAGAACCTATTGAGTACCTTGCCATACGACGTGAGATCGATAGGCTTCAGCGCATAGTCGAGGGACAGAACTACGAGATTAGAAGGACTCTTTCTCGCTACTCGGAGATCGTCGAGCAAGAGCGGTCGATGTTGTTCGAGTGGAGATACTCCTTGTTGAACGGGAAGGAGAGGCCAGCGGCCTTCGACTCGCTTCCGAAGGACAATCAGAAGAAACTGCGACAGCTAATCGGGCACGCACGCCTCGAGGAGTTGGAGCGAAATCTGACTTTTCATTACATTGATGAGTTCTGGGCTTGTCATTTGGAGATGGTCTCGGAGGTTCGCGAGTGGATTCACCTTGTGGGTCTAGGCGGGAGAAGCCCGCTTCACGAGTTCCATAAGCAGATCGTCCCCGCTTTCGAGGGTTTCCGGGAAACGATTGAGGAACGCACGGGGCGCACGCTAGAGCGGCTCATTGTAGATGGTGAGAAGCTGCTTTCCGATCCAGAGTGGAAAGCCCCCTCCTCGACATGGACCTATCTCGTGAACGATCAATCCTACTCGGGGCTCGAGGGTATGCTCTCCGGCATGGGCAGCGCAGCCTTCTCGGCCGTCGCGGTTCTTACGACGTGGCCTCTACTCTTGACCTGGGCGATTTGGCGTCGTTTCTCCCGGCGGTGAAGTCCACCCCCCCCGACCTCGCCCTTCTCCTTCACCGGGTAGCAGCAATGTTGAGCGGAGCCTGGATTGGTGCGGATGAGAGTTTCATAGGTCTCGACTGATTATTGAGACACGACGCCCACCTCATGCTAGGGTCACGCCGATGTGGGAATGGGCCTATTCTTGGGCGAGGAAGCAACTCTGGCACGATCTACCCCAGGTGCTGAGCGCGGCCAAGGTGCAGCGGCTGTCGGGGCAGGAAGAGATCTCGGTGCTGGTCGATGGGCATGAGTGCAAGCTCGTGCTCTGGAACTTCGCCGCCGAAGTAACGGTGCCTTTAGATCATGCCGTACTTCCCGATGGTCTTCGCGTCAACGAAAGCTCTCTCTGGGGACCTCGGCTCCAGGAGACGTGGAGTTCCGGTGAGGCCGTGCAGACCGGAGATTTGGAATTCGACCTGGCCTTCGTGGTCCTCGCCGTCGAGGTTGGCGCTTTGCCGCAGGAGGAGGAGGTACGACGGATTTCGCCTGAGTTGAGGGCTTGCTTACTCGAGCTGCGATCACAACTCCGGGACGCGGAGCTTTTCACGAACCGTTTGCGGCTTCCCATTCAGTGTAGCGGCGTCCCGTCGACCCCAAGACCATCCGTCGAGAAGCATCGGTTCCGCTGGGCGCTGGGGAGGACCTTCCTGGACTTTGATCGTATGCCGAGTTTAGCGGACCTTCAGTCGGGAATTGAACGAGCAATCAACGCGGCTCAAGTCATCGAGCGCTCGTCATCCGCATCTTGAGCAACTGTCTTTCACCCGAGCTGTTGTGTACTGGTTCGAGCAACGGACGCTGCGAGAGCGGAATTCATCGTGGCAAGCGAGTTCGCAGGAGAGTATCCATGGAATGTCTGGGCCCGCCCCATCGAAGAATCGGAGTCACCAGGTTAAGGCTATGCTCCTGCGGAGTACCGAACAAAGCAATGGCCCCAGAAGGCCCAGATGGAAGGATGGTTCCCTCCTTCTCGAGGAGAACAAAGGTGCTTCACACTTGCCTCGATTGCTCAACATAGCGAAGCGTGCAGGCTTGACCGGGGAGAACGAAATCCGAACATCGCCCCCGAAACGGAAACTTCGGAGGTTCCCATCTTATGTAGCACGCACTCTAGGCCATCGACGGCGGCGCCGGTGGTTACCGCGAATCTCAGTATGTAGCCTTCGCTGGAGTTCCTGGGCAGCCTTGTATCATCTGGGGTCAATTCTCGTGTGGTACAAGGGTCGACGGCGGAGACCATTACCACTCTTCTCCATTTGCCAATTTGGATTACCAGGGGGAAGTCCATGCCCGCCGGTACATCGGTCAACCTGAAGCTACCGTCGTGAGCGGATATCGCTACTGTGAGCTGCTCGGCCACATCGATGTCGTCGCCCGCGGTCATCGATTCGAAGAAAACGACTATATCTTTTTTTCTCGTACGCAGCTCACGTGCACGGCGCTAGTGACTAACCTTGGAAATATGTTGCAGGGAAGTTAGTTCTGCAGCTAGAGTTGCAATAGAAGCTTATCTCTATGATTCTTTTGTCTTTCAGCTTCTCGTGGCACAACATTCTTCACTTCGTTCTCGGCTTTGCCGAGACTCGTAAGGAAGGCCTCTTCGCGACTCGTCCTTAAACGCGCCCTTGGCGCGTTGCGAGTTCAGACGCGAAAGGAGAGCCGCTTGGCGGCTCGAGCTGATCCTACGCCGTTGGCGCAGTGCGAGTGCTCAGCCTGAAGGTAGCCGAGGAGCGCTTGTTGGTGCCGACTGAGCCAGCCAGTGGCAGTTAGCATGAGGAATCGCAGGGCGCATTCCCGCAATAGCCCGCGCTCGGGCCCTTCTCTGCCTAGAGCTGAACGTTCGCTTATGAGCCTAGCCATTTGCGTCGTTTTGTGGGAGACAATGGCATTGTCTGGATCTTCTCACACAGGAGCGCTCGTGCATGAATCTCAAAGACGTTCGTGAGGCTCTACTTCAGGAGCTCGGCGACTCGGCCACAATCTCCTTCATAAATACTCGATTAATCCTCGCTACTGGAGTGGATTTGTACCAGGAGGAAGAGCCGGAGACAGGACAGATGGAAAGACTTCTAGTTGCTCTTCGAGAGATGGGCTATTCCGCTGGGGAGAAATAATGAAGACCGCGTACGCCGCTTCTGGGCACACAGAAATTGTTGACTCCTCATTGGCAGTCGAGGATCTTTTCTCGCAGCTTGGAGAGATTGATCCTGCCGCGATCTTCATCTTCAATTCCATTAAGCAGGATGGAAGTGAGCTCGCGGAGCGCTTCGACTCGAGATGGCCGAAGGCCGAGATTGTGGGCTGCTCCACGGCTGGCGAGATTTCGGACAAGCGGTCTGGGCTCGATGGGGTAAGCGTTCTCGCCCTGGAAAGAACCGTAGTAGGCAAGTGCACCGCCGCGATCGCCGACTTTTCGTCAGGGATTGATCAGGGAGTGGAGGAAGCCATACGGTCGATCGAGGCTACCACGGGCCCTTTGCGCGAGTTGGATCCCAAGCGGTGGGTAGGCATCGTGCTCATCGAGGGCACGCATGGCTCCGAGGAGCGCACCAACCAGCTTCTTGGAAACGTTGCGCCAATGCTCTCATTCGTTGGGGGCTCGGCAGGAGACTCGCTTGCTTTTGAGGAAACCCTCATCTACCAACCGGATAAGAGCACGACACGAGGAGCCGCGCTCATCCTTATGGAGATGAAGCGTCCGTTTCACATATTGAAGACCTGTCACTTCGAGCCGACCGAAAAGAAGCTCGTTCCTAATAAGGTGCGTGGACGCCTTGTGCAGGAATTCAATGGCAGGCCTGCTGCCGAAGCATATGCGGAGGCTATTGGTGTATCGGAGAAGGAGCTAGGCCCCGCCGTCTTCTTCCCCAATCCTGTCGGGCTTATGATCGATGGCTCCCCTTGGCTGCGAAGCCCCGCACCGTTTGGACACGAGGGTTCATCGATAGCCTTTGCTTGCGAGGTGCCAGAGGGTGCGCAGCTCTATCTCATGCGTCGCGCTTGCCCCATAATAGAAGACTCGCATGACGCGCTACAAAAGGCTCTGGAGACTTTGGGCAGCCAGATACAGGCCGGGCTCTTCTTCAGCTGCGCCTACAGACGTTTGGAAATGGACGCAGAAGGCTCTCACGAGGACTTTGTGAGCCTGCTCGATTTTCCCGCCGCCGGTTTCCATACCCACGGAGAGTCTTGGCTTGGGCACATCAATCAGACGATGACATCGCTGCTAATCGGCTAACGCCCATGAGCCTATCGCAGGTGGCGTTCTCCGAGGGGTATGATCTTCGAGAGGTACTCGGACTTGATGGGGAGCACTGAGTTCAGGATCTTCCCGACCTCGCGTTGCTCCCGACGGCGAGGGAGATCGATGGCGCCGCGTCCGCGGCTGTTCTTTTCCTGCTCAATGGCCTTGCGCACGAGCCTGGAGAGGCGGTCCTGAAGGAAATCCATCGGTGACAAGCTGTCGGGCTCCCCCGCAGAGCGGTCCTCCGGGAAGCTTGCGTGAAACGAATCCCGAGCCAGCGCGTCCGGTTCGTCGGCCCGCGGGAGCGTCCGACCACCTAGACGCGTGCTCCGCCGCTCGAGAAGTCGTGCTATGGTGACGCAGGCCGGTGTTCGCGCCGCCCAAATGCCTGACTGCAGTATCCTCACCGCTCTTTCTTCCCCATTTCAGCTAGTGCACCGAGCGCGTGCAAACATGAGGGTCCAATGTCTTACGAAACTCAACATCTTCGATTTCGCAACTTCCATTTGATGCTGGGCCGAAACGTCCTTGGAACTGCTGCTGTCTTGTTCATCGTTGGTATCCTCGCGTCCAACGCTTCCTGCGGGACAGGAGCAGAAGGTACCGAAGGCAACGCTTGCCACGAGGATGGAAGCTGCGATGAGGGCCTAGTCTGTGACGAGGGAATATGTGTCGACCAAGGCGAGGAGGACGAGAAGGGCACCGAAGGCAACGCTTGCCACGAGGATGGCAGCTGTGATGAGGGCCTAGTCTGTGACGAGGGAATATGTGTCGACCAAGGCGAGGAGGACGAGAAGGGTACCGAAGGCAACGCTTGCCACGAGGATGGAAGCTGCGATGAGGGCCTCGTTTGTGTCGATGACCTGTGCCAACAGGTCAGCGGAGAGGATTGTGAGCAGGACTGTTCCGAGCTCGACGGTTGGTACGACGTGGGTGATGCCTATGATTGTTGTGACGACAACACGCTTTGCATCTGTCAGAACCAGGAATACCAGTCCTACGGGTGCGTCGCTCTCGAGTGTGTGTACGAGGTTACCGACGAACGCACCACGCTAAGCGAATGTGAAACATGTGATGAAGAGAGTTCTTGCGCTATCGGTGAGTGCATTGAAGACCAGTGCGTAACTAGCAATCTCGATGCAGGCACGCCCTGCGAAGTCGACGGCGAACAGGAAGGGGAGTGTGACGGTGAGGGACAATGCATCGAGGTCGAGAGCAATGGGTACCAACTTGGTGATGTAGGCCCAGCTGGCGGAACCATATTCTATGACAAGGGCCACTACAGCAAGGATGACGACCCAGACGCATGGCGATATTTGGAGCTAGCGCCACTACAGACTGAATGGGAGACAAAACCCTGGGGCGGCCAAGGCACGGATATCCTCGCGGTCGAAGACGAAGCCTCTTTTGAGATCGGGATGGGTAAGCATAACACCTCTACAATTGTGTCAGCGCTTGGAGATGCTGATGGCGGCGAGTATGCGGCCAATCTCTGCTGGACTCTAGCGGTGGAAGAATTCTCCGACTGGTTCCTTCCCTCGAGGGAGGAGATGAGACTTCTGGTCAATAGGTATAATAGAGGCGACCTTCCGAGTTTTGCTCCCCCACCACAGAGGAATTCCAATTGGTATTGGATATCCAATCAGAACTCTGCAAGCATGGCGCAAATCGGAACGTTTCGAATTCTCCATGGTTCCCCACACGGCAGCATTAGTGGCTATTTCAAGGACGGTAGGCATGATACACCAGAGATCCTCCGGATTCGCTGCGTAAGAAGATTCTGATGCTGCTCTGCAAACGTATGCCACAAACATGATCACAGTGCTGTCGGGCTCGAGTAACGTCAATCCGTGACTTCGCCGAGACCCGTAGAGAAGGCCGCTATGTGGCTCTATCTCACGGTGCACCGTTGGCGCAGTGCGAGTGCTTGGCTTGAAGGTAAGCGAGGGCAGCTTGCTGTTGCCGATTGAGCCAGCCGGCGGCACTAAGAATGGGCAAATGAGGGGATTAGGCGTCCTCCATCGAGGATAGCGTCCGTACATTCGCATGCCACAATATGGCTCGATCGGGTTTTGGGACAGGACGGGACGGGCCCGAATGGCAGTTAGCAATATTCAGAAGCCCGTCTGGCTAAAAGTAGATCATCTCGATGACGAGCTGCTTCTCTTCGTCGGTGAACAGGAAATCAGCGTCGTGGAAAGTAGGCTTTCGAAGCATTCTATTCTTGCCTCCAGAGACACCTACTCCTTCTCTCGGGATACCGACGAGATTCGTGTCGAGTCTTTCGTTTTCGTTCTCGTCATGGACGACGGCGACCGCGTAACGGCCGGGCGCAATACTCCGGAAACGAATCTGCAAAGGCTCGCCGTCCAAAGGAAGAATCTTGGTGCGGAGAGCCTTTTCGTGCTCGTCGGGAAAACCATCCGGCTGTTCGAAGAGAGCAATCAAGAGCTGGCCTTCGGAATTGCGTAGACCGCGTACCAGGATCACGATTTCGCCCTGGCTGTCCTTCTGGACAGAACCGTTCTCCGGATGGGCAGAAGGGCTTGAGCCTGCGGACGAAACACCCTCGGTGAGTTCGACGGCGAGCAACCGCGACGAAAGCAACATGAGGCCGAGTAAAACCGGGAGAGCTTTCACGTGGGCACCTCCTATGCGCTCATTGCCTTGGAGGCCTCGTCGGCGCTCTCTTCGGTCGAGGCCCAAGTCGCCATCGCTCCCTTCGATGCTTCGATGATCATATCGGAGGATATCCGTCCCGACTGCCAAATCGTCGGCAGCCCGCTGCCCGGATGGGTTCCCCCCCCTACGAGGTAGCAGCTATCGACCTCCTCCGACCTGTTGTGGGGCCGATAGTAGAGCATCTGACCGAGATTGTGGCTAAGGTTGAAGACGCCACCTTGGTACACGTTGAAATGACTCCTCCACTCGAGTGGGGTGATTATGTGCTCTACTTCGATATGCTCCTCGATATCGGTTAAACCAAGCTTGGTCTTCATCATCTCGATGATCTTGTCCCTCAGGGGAGCTCGGGCGGAACTCCAGTCGATGCTGCCGCTCAGGTTGGCAACCGGAACCAGCACGTAGAGAGTCGATTTGCCCTCTGGGGCGAGGCCCGGATCGATGATGCTGGCGTTTTGAACGTAGAAGGACGGATCTTCGGATAGCACTTTGGTGATGGCGATATCATCCACGTTGGCCTTGTAATCATCGGCGAAGACCACGTTGTGATGCGGAAGCTCCTCGTAACGCTTGCCGACACCGAGATAGATCATGAATATCGAGCAGGAATACTCGCGCCGAAGCAGGTCCTCATCGGTGTATTTTTGCCGATGCTCGGGTCGCAGAAGATTGCTCATGGCATAGGCGAAGTCCGCGTTGATGACGACGTGGTCGGCGTCCACGGAACTCCCATTCTCTAGAATGAGTCCCGTCGCCTTTCCGTTATCAACTCGTATCTCCTTGACCGGGGTCGATAGATGAATCTTTCCGCCTTCTTCACGCACCACCTTCGCCATGGCATGAGAGATGGCGTTGAGACCGCCGATTGGATGGTGTATTCCCCACTTGTGCTCGATGTACGGGATGATGGTGAAAGCAGCCGGGCAAGCCCAGGGCGACATGCCAAGATACTTTGACTGGAAGGCCATCGCGATCCGCATCTCCGGATGCTTGAAGTAGGTTGCCAGGCGTGCGTAGACGGTCTTTCTCAAGTCGAGATGCGGGATTGCGCGAAAGAAACGAGATGTGAAGAAATTTGAGAATCTGTCGTAAGGAACCGATAGACACGGGTAGAGAGCATCGAACTTCTTTCCCTCCTTGGCCATGAAACGCTCGTAACCTTCGGCGTCTCCCGGAAAGACTCTCTCGATCTCGGTCAACATGCGCTCCCTATCGCCGGTTGGAAAGAAGTCCACTCCTCCCTTGAAGCGC
>SKWY01000491.1 GCA_007128675.1 Deltaproteobacteria bacterium
CATAGCCGGGAGGTGCGCCGATGAGGCGGGCCACGGCGTGCTTCTCCATGTACTCGGACATATCCAGTCTGACGATGGCGCCTTCATAATCGAAGAGAAACTCCGCCAAAGCTCGGCAAAGCTCGGTCTTGCCGACCCCCGTGGGCCCCAAGAAGAGGAAGGACCCTATGGGTCTTTGTGGATCCTGAAGGCCCGAGCGGGCTCGGCGCACCGCGTCCGATACGGCACCAACAGCCTCCTCTTGGCCTATGACCCGCTCACCGAGCTGCTTCTCCATGCGAAGGAGCTTGGCCATCTCGCCCTCTAGAAGGCGGGACACTGGGATGCCCGTCCACCGGCCGACCACCTGTGCTATTTCCTCCTCGGTGACCTCTTCGTTGAGCATTCTGCCTTCTTTTTGAAGAACCCCGAGAGCGGCCTGCGCCTCCTCCAGGGCCTTTTTCTTCTCGGGAATCCTGCCGTACTTGAGCTCGGCTGCAAGGTTGAGATCGGCCCTGCGCTCCGCGTCCTGCTCTTGGTGTCTTAGATCCTCGAGAACCTCCTTTAGCCCTCTGACCTTGGCGATGGCCTCCTTCTCATTCGTCCAGCGAGCCTTGAGGCGAGCTAGCTCCTCGGCGAGCTGGGCCTTCTCCTCCTCTATTATTCTGAGCCTGTCCTGACAGGCCGGATCCGTCTCCTTCTTCAGGCCCTGCTCCTCGATCTCGAGCTGCATGACTCGTCTGCGCAGGCTGTCGACCTCGGTCGGCATGGAGTCGATCTCCATCCGCAGTCTAGAGGCGGCCTCATCGACTAGATCGATCGCCTTATCCGGCAGGAAGCGATCGGTGATGTACCGATTGGAAAGCCTTGCCGCGGCAACCAGGGCCGTATCCGTGATTCGAACACCATGATGGACCTCGTAGCGTTCCTTGAGCCCACGCAGGATCGACACGGTGTCCTCCACGGCCGGCTCTCCTACGTGGACCGGCTGGAACCTACGCTCCAGGGCCGGATCCTTCTCTACTCTCTTTCGATACTCACCGACGGTCGTGGCGCCTATGGCGTGGAGCTCTCCTCGTGCGAGCATGGGCTTGAGCATGTTGCTCGCATCCATGGCGCCTTCCGCGGCGCCGGCTCCCACCAGGGTGTGCAGCTCGTCGATGAAGAGGATGATCTCGCCCTCGCTGGCGCTGATCTCCTTGAGGACCGACTTCAGGCGCTCTTCGAACTCGCCTCTGTACTTCGCACCCGCGATCATCGCCGAAAGATCGAGGGATAGAAGCCTTCGGTTCTTGAGTGACTCCGGCACATCGCCGTCGATGATGCGTCGGGCAAGGCCCTCGGCTATGGCGGTCTTGCCCACGCCGGGATCGCCCAGAAGGACGGGGTTGTTCTTGGTGCGCCGGGCCAGCACCTGTATCACTCGGCGTATCTCGTCCTCCCGTCCAATCACGGGATCGAGCTTTCCGGCGCGAGCTTCGGCCGTCAGGTCTCGGGTGTACTTGTCCAGGGCCTGGTATTGAGATTCGGCCTCCTCGCTCATGGCCTTGCCGGCGCCGCGAACCTCGTCCAGGGCTTCGAGAAGGCGCTCACGCTTGAGTCCACTGTCCCGGAAGGCATCGCCGGCTCCTCCCTTCTCCTTCGCGAGCGCCAGCAAGAGATGCTCGGAGGAGACGTACTCGTCCTTGAGCTTCTTCGCTTCGTCCTCCGAACGGTCGAGTACCTTCAAGAGCTTTTGACCTATGTAGCCCTCTCCTCCATGGACGGAGGGAAGCTTCGTCAAAGAGTCCTCGAGCCGCGACCTTAGAAGAGAAGGATCGGCCCCTACCTTGCGGCATATAGGTGTCGCGATACCGTCCTCCTGCTCCAGTAGAGCAAGAGCAAGATGCTCGGGAGTGACCTCCTGGTGATCGCTCCTTCGAGCAAGGGTCATGGCCTCTTGAACGGCCTCTCTGGCTTTTACCGTGAACTTGTCGAGCTTCATGACGTCTCCCTGGGCTGTTGAGAGCACACAGATTCCCTACAAGCGAGCCACGTGCATTGGGCTCGCCATCCGTCATGAAAAAGGTAACCACTCGGCCGCCGGCAGCAATCATGCTCCGCTGACAGAGCCCTTCGCGAGCGTCGAGCGCAGGAGCGGATCGCGGCAGTTTTCCTTGTCGGGCCTTGCGCGTCGGCGGGTCCCTCACAGGTGAGACCCGCCGCCACTGTTGCGAGGCGCGCTCAACCGTTCCGAGGCGCGCTCAATCGTTCCGAGGCCCGCTCAACCGTTCTTCATGCTGGACTTGGTCGCGTCCACGAAACGAAGCCGCAGATCGTAGAGGACTGCATGGAGGTAGCGTTCCTCCTCGGGCTCCAGGTTTCCCTGGGTCTTGTCCTTCAGCATGGCGATCATATCGACCACTTGCTTCGCCATGGGCAGGTTTATCTCCGTATTCTCCGCATCCGGGTGGGGCGCCTGGCCCAGATGAATCATCGCAGAGGAGGCAAGGGAGATGATGAAAGTCGTGAAGTCGACCTCGGGGCTTTGAGGATGCTCACGTCCCGCCGCGTCTGCGAGATCCTCGGCGCTCTTCATGTCCGCCGCCGATGGCCGTTCCGGACCGTCGGTCTCCTCGGCCTTCGTGGTCTCTTTCTCGGTCTGACTGGGTTCGGCGGAGCTTTCCTTCTTCTGCTCTTGCCCGCTTTGATCCTCGGTCGAGCCTGCGTCGATGTCTTCCAGGCTTACCTTGCGTCGATCGCGGACACTGAAGCCGGCCCCTTCTCCATTACCCTTCTTCTCATCGGTCATTGGAGTACTCCCGTTGGCGAGGTCTACCTATCCGGTCCGAGCCCACCTTTGCTCTCTAGATGCACTTCGCTTATCTCGAGATTATCCGAGCAGTCCTCCAGGCCAGCCAGGAAGGCTTCCTCCTGCTCTTTGGTGATAAGCTCCTTGTTCAACCGTCGGGCTCTTAGGCGGACGTCGAACAGGCGGTCGTCGATTGTCTTCTTGTCCATTGGATGTATCTCTCTTCTTGATTGATGTGAGCCGGATGGGCGGCCTGGAATCTAAACGACAGCTCGACAATGCGCAACACCATCTCGCGCCCCGCTGAATACTCGAGCGACAACCGCTCCAGCTTGCATATAATCCGCCTCTCATGAGCGATCTAGCTGCCCTGCGGGGATTCTATGCAATAGCGGACGTGGATACCTTCGAGGCTCGAGGAATCTCCTTGGAGAAGGGGGTCTCCATGCTTCTGGCCTCGGGCGCGCCGATAGTTCAGA